>CALMRE010000158.1 GCA_937871295.1 uncultured bacterium
ACCTCTTGGTAGGTGGACAGCAGGGTCTGCGCCGCCGCAAGACCGGTGAGGATCAGCCCGACCGAGGCGATTGCGGCAAAGAACGGTATCCGGATACGGCGCGGCACCGCCGCCTGCAGGAGGCCGCCGGCAAAAAGCGCCAGTATGCCCGCGAGGAAAAGCGTCATAGCCCGCGCCCCAGATAGTTGAGTATCGCGTTCACCACCGTCAGCGGGTGGGACGGACAGCCGGGGATATAGATATCGGGCGCACGGCCGCTCAAAAAGCGGCGGTCGAGCGCCGGAGAGGAGGCGAAGAGCCCCCCCGATATGGCGCAAGCGCCCATCAGGATGAGCAGTTTCGGCGACGGGGTCGCGTTCCAGGTATCTTCGAGCGCATCGGCCATGTTGGCGCTCACCGGGCCGGTGACGATCACCCCGTCGGCGTGGCGCGGAGAAGCGACGATGTCGATGCCGTACCGCAGCATATCGAAGTTGGCGTTGGTGGTCGCGTTCAGTTCCATCTCGCAGGCGTTGCAACCGGCGGCCGATACCGACCGCAGTTTGAGCGACCGGCCGAAGAGGCGCCGTATCTCGTCGCGCCCCTTCTCGGCGCGGGCGTGATATTCCTCGAAGGTGGTCCCGGCGGTCACGATGAGGGCGTCGCGCTTCGTCTGACCGAGGTGGTGACGGCTGGTGAGTCGTATGGGCGAATTCGCGACGCGGGAACAGGCGCCGCAGAGATGACATCTACCCAGATCGATGGCGACGGGGTTCACCGAGAGCGCCCCGGCGGGACAAAGCGAAACGGTATCAGCCGTCAGCGTCCCCTCCTTCGCGATCTCGGGAAAACCGCGGAACATCGGATCGACCTGCGCGGTGACCGGATCGGGTACCGCCTGCCATCCGTGACGCCAGCGCGCTCTCAGAAGCCTGAAGACCACCGCTCCTCCTTACAGATCGAAACCGCAGTATGAAAGGTTGAAACTCTTGTTGCACAGCGGAAAATCGGAAACGCCGTTGTCGCGCACCGCCAGCGCAAGGCCGAACCAGTTGTGGAACGACGCATCCTTTACATAATAGCGCCGCGCCTCCCCTTCCCCGCCCGTCACCGCCGCATGGAGCGTCTCGCCGCGCCACCCTTCGGTGAGCGAAAAGGCGATCATGCCGGGACGCGGAGCGGCGACCGGCGCGATGACGCCGTCGCGGGCGGTCTCTAGAAGCGGGACGAGTTCAAGGATATATCTCAGCGAATCCTGTATCTCCTGATGACGGATGAAGGCGCGGGCGTAGACATCGCCGCCCATCGCCGCCTTCCCCTCGCCGTTCTGCAGGAGCGTCTTGATGAACGGAACGGTCGCGTAGGCGTCGGTCGGATGGGTCAGCCGGATATCGCAGGAAAGCCCCGAAGCGCGTCCCGCCGGGCCGACAAGACCTATCTCGCGCGCCGTGGCGGTGTCCACCGTGCCGGTCTTCTCGAACCGGGCGAGCACGCTCTGGTTGTCGAAGATCGACGCGGCGAGCAGTCCCGCATTGTCGCGGATGCGGCGTACCGTCGATGCGATGCGCTCTTTTTTCTTTTCGTCGATATCGTAATTGACGCCGCCCGGAACGATGAGCCCTCTTCCGAAACGGCTTCCGCACAGGGCGAGCGAGGTGTTGATGATCTCGGTGCGCATCACCGCGAACATCTGCGTGCCGGGAAGATAGCCGATGTCGTTGCAGAGCGCCGAGAGGTCGCCCAGATGTATCCCGGCGCGCTCGAGTTCCAGCCCGATCGCCCGTATCATCGAGGCGCGGCGCGGTATCGTCGTATCGCCGAGCGCTTCGCACAGACCGGCGTGGACGGTCGCGTGGGCCACCGCCGCGTCGCCGCTCACCGATTCGGCGAGCGTGCTTTTGGCGGCGAGCGGACCGGTGCGGAAGAGTTTTTCGACGCCACGGTGCTGATAGCCGAGTTGTATCTCGAGGTGGTTCACCCGCTCACCGTCGCAGAGAAAACGGAAGTGCCCCGGCTCGATGACGCCGGCATGGACCGGTCCCACCGCCACCTCATGCGTTTCTTCCCCTTCCATCGCAAAATAGGGATACCCCTCCTCGATACGGCGCGGCGTTTGGGCATCGTGCGGATAACGGACCGGCTTCAACCACGGATGGCCGTCGAAGGCGATGCCGAACTCTTCCCACAGTTGCCGTTCGAAGAGATGGAACACCGGTAGGTTGGGCGTAAGCGAGGGGATCGTCGCGCCCCGTTCCGAACGGACGCTCGTCACGGCAAGCGTCCCCGCCGCATCGGCGGCGAAAAGCGCCACGAGCCGCACCGCCCCCGCCGGACGCACCTCCGGCACACCGAAAAGCGATACAAGGCGCATCGTACCGAAAAGAGGCCCCGCAACGATATCACCCAGCATTTCGTAGGAAGTTATCGGCAGGTCGTCGAACGGGATGGCCGCACGGTTTTTTAACAGGACGCGGTTCATGGGCGGCACTATAGCACTGCGGAAGAGGTTGTCAAGTGAATGGGGAAAGTGGGGATAACTATTTACGGTTATTCGGGATTATGTGTGGAAGACTTAGAAGCTGACCTTGGCGCTGCCCATGATGGTGTTGCCGGTCAGTTTCTTGGCGGCGAGTTCGGTCCAGACCTGCGCCCACTGCGCACCGATGGTCACCCGCTCGAAGAAGGTGTAGAACGAGGAGACCCAGATGGTGGAGTTGCTGATATAATTGGGCGTAGCACCGGCCTGATCCTCATCGGGGTCCTCGGCGCCGTAGCCGACATTGATCGAGAGGCCTTTGATCGGCTTACCGCTCAACTGCGCCCAGTAGCCCATGGTCTCCTGACTGCCGGTGACCCGCTTATTGGTCGCGTCGATATTCTCGGTGATCAGTCCGCCGCCGAACGCGCCGAACACATCGACATTCTGGCCCCAGAAGAATTTGCCGGCCACTTCGAAGTATTCATGCGACAGTTTGAGCGCCGGGTTGACGAGGATCACATCGACGATGCCGCCGGTGTACTTGGTGGTGCCCTTGTTCATCATGACACCGCCCTTGTAGTTCTCGCGGCCCCACGCGCCGCCGACGGCGACGAGCAGGTCGAGTCCCGCAAAGGCCCCCTTGAGCGACAACTGGCCCTGTATCTGCGGGATATGCGACGCGTCGCCCGCGTCGATATTGACCTCGAGGAAGCCGTTCTTGTTGGCCGAAGCGCCGGTCATGGCGCGGACCGCGGCGACCTGCGCGGTGAAGGCGAAGGTCTCGGCGAATTTCTGGGTGAAGGAGAACTCTACCAGCGGCATCCGCTGCCACAGGTTGCCCAGACCCCAGCCGAGCGACGGGTTGACCATCGCGGGGAACAGGATCGGGGTCGCGGTCGACCATGTCTGGCCGGCCTTGAAGCCGAGCGTCGAGTTGCCCCAGGTCTTGCTGAGTTCGAGCACCGCGTGGCGCATGCGGATCATCGGGTAGGACTCACTGTAGCCGGTGTCGGCCATGTTGGTGAAGAAATCGACCTCGAGCATCGCCGAGAGTTTCACCGCCTCGATGCTGGGGAACAGTATCTTCGTACCGAACCGGGAATTCTTGGCGGTCATGCCGGTGGTGCTCTTCCCTTCGTCCACGACCTTCATCGGATAGTCGTTGGAAAGGAACATCGCATCGTGCGCCCAGCCGTAGAGTTCGATGAAGCCGTAGGGGGCGAATTCGACGATCGGTTTCTTCTTTTCCTCTTTGGCCGGTTCGGTTTTCGCCGGTTCGGCCTTGGGGGCTTCCTGCTTGGCGGCGAGTTCTTCGCGGAGTTTCTTGTTCTCCTCCTCGAGCTTCGCCTGATTTTCTTCGATCGCCTTGATGCGCGCCTCCATGGCGTCGCCGGTCGCGGGAGCGGCCTTTTCTTCGGCCGGAGCGACTTTTTCTTCGGCCGGAGCGGCCTCTTCCTGCGCCACGGCTACCGCCATGAAACACAGAATGAACAGGAACAGTAACTTTCTCATCGATCTCCTCCGTTACTTGGTGTTAAGGGTATCGGGTCCGTTATGGGTCATTTCTTCTCTCCGTCGGTGAACCGGTCGAAACGGGTATAGATATTGACATTGCTCCCCCGGGCGAAACCGGCCAGAGCGATGCCCCGCTCATCGGCCCGCGCGATGGCCGCCGCGGTCGGCGCCGAGCGCGACACGATGGCGGCCGGACGGTGCCGGGCGACCTTCGCGACGATCTCGGACGATATCCGGCCGCTGGTCAGCACCAGCTTCCCGGTCAGCGGGATGCCGCGCAGGAGCGCCTCTCCCGCTATCTTGTCGAGGGCGTTGTGCCGCCCGATATCTTCATGAAAAAGTAGGATGCCCCCCTCTTCCGCAAGGGCGCAACTGTGGACGCCGCCGGTCTCGATGAATAGCTGCGACCGCCGGTTAAAATCGCCCATCAGCGCCGCAAGCCGCTTTAGATCGATGCGCGCGCCGTCGTCGGCGCCGGTATCGGAAGCGGTGCGTTCCAGCGGATCGAGCGTCGTGACACCGCCGCCGCAGCCGCTGGTGACCGTCCGCTTTCGGTTCCGTTCGAACGCCCGGACAGCCTGTTCTTCGCTCACCGAGACCTCGGCGATACCGGTCGCTTCATCCAGCGAGAACTCCGTCACCTCGCCGGCCGCGTCGATCACCTCTTCCGCAAAGAGATAGCCGACCGCCAGTTCCTTCAGCGCGGCGGGGGTGCACAGAAGCGTCACGAACTCCCGTCCGTTGAGGCGGATGGTGAGTCCGTATTCGGTCACCACCGGGTCATCGACCCACTGCGCCGCGCCGTCGCGGTACTTTTTCACCCGGCGGCCCGTCGTTACGGCGGGCGCCGGTCCGGCGGCGAAACGGTCCCGGTACTTCCGCAGGTCCTCTTCGGTGTTGAGATTGAGGAACATCCGGTAGTCGGGGCAGAATTTGCGGGCGACCGCCTCGTCGATGTAGCGGACCGTCCGCCCCTTGAGGAACGGATAGACCGACCGGCCTCCCTCGGCGAGATAGCGCTCGATGGCGGGAACAAGATCCTTTGCGTAGAAAGCGTTCATCGATTCTATCCACTCGCCGTTGCGGGTGACGCAGGCTTCCTCTCCGCTCTTCCCCGTCTCTGTTCTCATGAATGCGATGTAGAACGGATTGAGGTGCGGCATGTCGCAGGCGACGATGTAGACATAGCGGCTCTTCGCGTGGACAAGCGCCGCATGGATGCCGCCGAGCAGGCCATTGTCGGGCAGGATATCGGGGACCACCCGCACGCCGAGCCCTTCGTAGAGTTCGGGACGGTAGGAAACGACCAATAGGTCGTCGAAATCCTCCCGGAGCGCGGCGATGAGGGACTCGACGATCCGCTTCTCCCCCACCTCCAGCAACTGCTTGTCGGACCCCATGCGGATGCTTTTCCCCCCGGCGAGTATCGCGGCGGTCCCGAAAGCCTTCATGGGGATGTCCTTACGGAAGAATAGAACAAAAAGGCACTAGCTCTTGTCGGTGATGGACTTGTTGTTCAGCGTGAAGGCGATCAGCAGGCCGAGGCCCAGCATGATCGCGCCGGCGATGAAGGTGTAGGTGGCCGCCTGACCGGCGAAGTTGTCCTTGAGGTACGCGGCGATCTGCGGACCGACGATACCGGCGGTCGACCACGCGGTCAGGATGATGCCGTAGACGATGGGCATCAGGCGGGCGTGGAACACATCGAGCACGAACGAGGGCATCGTGCCGAAGCCGCCGCCGTAGCAGAGCAGGACGTAGCAGACGATCGCGCCGAATATCCACGGATTGCTGACCACGGTGAGAAGCAGGAACACCACCATCTGGGTGCCGAGGATCAGGCGGAAGGCCTGCACGCGGCCGATCTTGTCGGAAAGCCCGCCCCAGAAGAAACGGCCGATGCCGTTAAAGAGCGAACTGATGCCGATAAGGGTCGCGCCCGCGGCGGCCAGAGCAGCGGTATCCATGAGCGGATCGCCGATCTTCAGCAGATCCTGCAGCATCGGCGACTGAAGGCCGATGAACATGATGCCGGCGCTGATGTTGAGGAAGAAAATGATCCACATCCGTATGAACTTGCTGGAGGTGATGCAGGTCTTGACGGTGAGATCGTCCTGATGACCCTGCGCGGCGGCGGTGGTGGCCGGCGGCGTCCAACCGGCGGGAACGAACCCGGCCGGGGGATTCTTCATGATCAGACCGGCGGGAATACCCATCGCCAGCAGAACGATGCCGATGTAAAGGAACGCGGCGGGAAGATCATTGGCGACCGCATCCATGATGAGCGGGGCGACGAGTTTCGACATCAGCAGGGCGCCGAGACCGAAGCCCATGACGACCATGCCGGTGATGAAGCCCTTACGGTCGGGGAACCATTTCGCCGCCGTAGCGACCGGGGTAACATAGCCCAGACCGAGGCCGAGGCCGCCGATCACGCCGTAGCCGAGGTAGAACAACGGAAGATTCTGGATCGACATCGCGAAGGAGCCGATAAGCCAGCCGAGGCCCCACATGACGGCGCCGGTGGTCGCGAGTTTACGCGGGCCGAACTTGGCAAGATTGAGACCGCCGATGGTGGCGCCGATGCCGAGGAAACAGATGGCGATACTGAAGATCCACATGACCTGCACATTGTTCCAGCCGTAGGCGGCCATGATCGGTTTCTGGAAGAAACTCCACGCATAGACGGTGCCGAGCACCAACTGGAGCGTGGTGCCCATGATGGCGATAAGCCACCGATTCCCGGGATTCTGTTGAGACATTGAAGACCTCCTCTTCGTGTTGTTCGTTGCGGTAAACTACCGTATCGCTAACTAGACTCGATTGTCAGTACGGGAACAAATATCGGCCCACCCTAGTATGCCCTACCGTTCAAAGTCAACTTTTTTGGTATCATTTTGGTATTTTACGGACCGGGCTGTCCGCAAATGGAATCCCAATTAGAGTTAAAGAATTATGAGATCGGCGACCTCGGGGAACGGCTTGAGGGCGCGGGGGAAGGCCCCCCGCAGGAAGGCGATGAGGATGCCGTAGTTGGTCATCGGGACGCCGATGGCGGCCGGGACCGACTGGCGGCGCAGGACTTCGCGCCGGTTGAGGGTGCAACCGCCACAGTGGACGACCAGTTTGTAGGTCGAAAGATCGTCGGGGAAGTCGTAGCCGGGGACGACATGGACATCGAGCGGCCCGCCGACATACTCCGACAGCCAGCGCGGTATCTTGAGCCGGCCGATATCGTCCTCCATCGGGTGGTGGGTGCAGCTCTCGGCGATGAGCACCTTGTCGCCCGGTTTCAGCGTTTTTACCGCCATGACCCCTTCGACCATCGCGCGGAGGTTCCCCTTCTGCCGTATCGAAAGTACCGAAAACCCGGTAAGCGGGATATCCTCGGGGACCGCCGGGGCGACCTTCTCGAAGACCTGCGAATCGGTGACGGCGAGGACCGGACGCACTTTGAGCGCCGCCAGCGCCGCTTCGACCTCGTATTCGGTGACATCGATGACGATGCCGTGGCCGTCGAGCACCTCGCGGATCGCCTTGGCCTGCGGCATGATCATGCGGCCTTTGGGCGCGCCGCGGTCTATCGGGGTGATGAGGAGCACCGCGTCGCCCGGCTCGAACAGATCGCGCAGAAGCGGCGGTTCCCACTCTTTGGGCGCGGTCGCGATGATCGCCTTTTTCAGTTCCTCTATCCCCTCTTTCCTCAGCGCCGAGACGCGGCTCACCGGCCGGTCGCCGATCCATTTCACCAGTTCGGGCGTCGGCATGGTGTCGGCCTTATTGAGGACCATGACAAAGTCGATGCGGTATTTGTCGAAACTCGCGATCAGTTGTTCTTCGAAGGCGAACTCGGTCGCGTCGGCCGGGACCACCAGCAGGGCGAGATCGGTCTTGGCGAGTATCCGTTCGGTCCGCTTCACCCGCTCAACGCCCAGCGTCCCGTCGGTGTCGTCGATACCGGCGGTGTCGATGAACATCACCGGGCCGACCGGCAGGAGTTCCATCCCCTTGAAGACCGGGTCGGTGGTCGTCCCCGGGACGGCCGAGACGATGGCGATCTCCTGCTTGGTGATGGCGTTGATGAGCGACGATTTGCCCGAATTGCGCCGCCCGAAGATGCCGATGTGGAGACTGTCGCCGCGTTGCGTCTTCATTATTTCTCTCCGTTATTGCTTTTTTTCGCGCTCTTGAAATGGGGCGAATCGCCCCACTGGCCGTAGCCGACCGTCTCGCCGATATCGGTGATGCGCCGCTCCAGACAGGCGGAACACATCGTCGCGTTCTCATCCATGCAGGGTTTGTCGTCGTACAGTTGGTAGCCGGTGCGGTACGATGTATCGGTGAGATTCGGCATGATGATGTTGGCCCCGGCGAGCAGTCCCATCTCCCTACCCGTTTCATCGATCGCCTGCAGGGCGGTCGTCGAGGCGATATTGACATCCTTCAGGTGGATGCGGACCACCGCGATCATCCGGAGCGCCCGGCGCAGCTGCTGTTCCTTGTGTTCCTGCCAGTCGGGGATCGAGGCGGCGAGCGGCGTGTCGTGGTGCGGGATGAAGGGGCCCATCCCGATCATCGCCACATCCATCTTCTTGAAGAAAGCGACATCGTCGGCCAGGTCGGCGGTCGTCTGCCCCGGGAGTCCGATCATGACACCGGTCCCCACCTGATAGCCGAGCCGGTAGAGCGTCCGCAATGCCTCCAGCCGCGCCTCGAAATCGTGGTCGTCGGGGTGGAGCGTCTTATACAGCGCTGCGTTACTGGTCTCTATCCGCAACAGGTAGCGGTGCGCGCCGGCGACATACCAGCGGCGGTAGGTCGCCTCCGACTGTTCGCCCAGCGACAGCGTGATGCCGAGTTCATTATTGGATACCTCTTTGATGCGGGTGACGAGCCGTTCAATGAAGCAGACGAACTCCTCATCCTGCCGCTCGCCGCTCTGGATGACGACCGATCCGTAGCGCGCCGCGTGGGCGAAACGGACCGCCTCGACCACCTCATCCTCGCTCATCGTGTAGCGGGTGACGGCGGTATTGCCGCGCCGGATGCCGCAGTAGAAACAGTTCTTGATGCAGAGGTTGGACAGTTCGACAAGGCCGCGGAAGTAGACCTTCGTCCCCACCTCGCGCTGCTTTATCGCGTAGGCCCGCTTGAAGAGCGCCGCCTCCTCGGCGGGGTCGGTGATGTCGAGGAGCGTGATGAGGTCGTCGCGGCTCAGTTCATCTTTTTGCAGTATCTTTTCGATCGCGGGACGCACCGATATTCTCCTTACAACTCCGTAGCGCGTATCAGTATAGCGGCGAAAAATGAATTCTCAAGAGAGCGGGGAAAATATTTAAGACCACAGAGGTTGATTTTTGTTTTTTACTGGTTAGTATCCTGTATCGAACTGACGATCTTTTACTCCGGAGGCTTCCATGGATACCGGTTTTATCGACCACGGCAGGATCTACAACTACCTCAAGAACACCACGCCGCCCGACGCAAAGGAACTGGACGAGATACTGCTCCACGCCCGCGAACTCAAAGGTATCAGCCACGCCGAGGCGGAACGACTGCTCATGGTCGAAGACGACGCCCACCTCGACCGGATCGCCGACACCGCGCGTTTTATAAAGGAAGAGATCTACGGCAAACGGCTGGTCCTCTTCGCACCGCTCTATGTATCGAACATGTGCAACAACGACTGCCTCTACTGCGCCTTCAAAAAGTCGAACAAGATGATACCGCGCCGGACGCTCGATCTCGACGAGGTGCGCCGCGAGGTGCAGACGCTCGTCCAGCAGGGGCACAAACGGATACTGCTCGTGTCGGGCGAAGGGCTCGGGATGAACGCGCTTGACTACACGGTGAAGGCGATAGAGACCATCTACAGCGTCAAAATGGGGCAGAGCGGCGAGATCCGTCGCATCAATGTCAATATCGCGGCGCTCCCGGTCGAAGGCTTCAAGCGGCTCAAGGCGGCCCGCATCGGCACCTACCAACTGTTTCAGGAGACCTACCACGGCGATACCTATAAAACGATGCACCCGTCGGGACCCAAATCCGACTACCTCTACCACCTCACCGCGATGGATCGCGCGATGGAAGGCGGCATCGACGATGTCGGCGTCGGCGTTCTGTT
>CALMRE010000159.1 GCA_937871295.1 uncultured bacterium
GCGACGGCGACGACCGCCTGGTCGCAGGTGCAGGCGACGACATCGTGACCGGCGTCAAGGTGCAGGACACGATTTCCGACTATGTCGACTATGTGCCCGGCACCACCCAGATCGCCACGCAGATCCACGAAGACGAGGACGGCAACTGGATAGGCGACGACTGGGCCGCCATTTCCGACGGTCCGGGCGGCGTGTTCCCGCTCGCCCAGCCCTACATGGTGGCCGAGCAGATGAACTACTGCGAACAGGCGGCCGAAACATGCGACGGCAAACACGACCGCCGGATGGTCCGTTTCAAGGTCACCCCGAAGCAGGGGATACCGAAACATGCGGTCATCGAGAACATGGCGCTCATCTCCGACCCCGCGACCACCTCGAAACCCTACAAGACCAACACCTCGATCCCGCTGAAACTCCATTCGGGCTCCTGCCTGCCGCTGGCGACCTGCGAAGAGATGGACATGGCCAAGTGCGGCGGCCCGTGGGAAAATGTCGAGCCCCCGACCGACACCGATACCACCACCGACTCCGATGTCGTGACCGCCTGCGAGACCTCCGGGGTCAAGATCGAATACGCCATCGGCAAGAACAGTCCGGCCGGCGAGATCATCATCCCCAACCCGACCAGCGGCCTGACCATCGGCCAGTTCACCCTCCTGGGCAAGACCTCGGGCGACAAACAGGACTGCACCTTCAAACTCAATAAGGTCAAGATAAAGTTCGACAAAGACCAGACGGTCGCCCTGACCGAACTCAAACTGGTCCACGACACCAACGGCAACGGCAAGTACGATAACGGTGAGACCGAGATCGCCACGACCGAAGCGCTCGAAGGGGCCTACGCCGAGTTCGAGGTCCCCTCGACCAAGCGCGATTTCAAGGAGAACACCCTGCTCTACTTCGTCGTGGTCGCCAAGGCCACCGTCAACGCCGCCTCGATAGCGGCCAACATCACCTTCCAGGGGATGCTCGAAGGGAACGAAGCCCTGCTCGTCGCCGACAAGGGGGCCGCGCAGGTGACCACCGACACCGAGCTGAAGTTCGCCACCTACATGTTCGAGCCCGACGGAAAATCGTTCATTATCACCCGCGGCGAGAAGGACCCGGCGGTGCCTTCCGCGATAGCCGATGTCAACACCTACCGCGAGATACTCCAACTCCGCACTAAATCGAAAGGCGATGCGAACATCCTCAAGGCGATGACCGTCCGCATCACCAGCGGCTATGTCCTGTTCGGCGAAGGTCTCCAGAAGGTCGGAGTCTACGTCGACAACGGCGGCGACGGGACCGCCGATACCCTGCTGGCCGAAGGAACCGCCGCGAAGAGCGAGGACGAATACGAACTCAAATTCAACACGCCGCTGACCTACGCCGCCGACGAGGAGAAGTTCCTCGTGATCAAGGCCGATTTCAACCTTTCGAACGACACCAAGGGCCGCCTGCAGGTCAAAAAGTCGGGCGGTCTGAGTCTCGACAAGTCGGTCCAGATATACACCCTCCCGATAGATTCGAAGGAATATACGGCTTACTGTGACCCCAACGATCTGAACTGTGTCGAACCGGAGCCGGAACCGGATCCCTGCCAGTGCGCGATGACCGGCACCGATAACGCCGGAATGGCGTCGTTCCTGTTCACCCTCATGATGGGGCTCGCTCTCCTGTTCGTGAGCCGCCGCGTCTACGGCGGAAAATAATTTCCATTTGACTTTCCCCCCGTCCCCATTTATATTCTTTCCGGTAGGTTCAACGGGAACTTTTTCATGGAGGATGCCATGCGTCTGATACGCGCTCTTTCGGCGGCGTTCGTTATCTTTGCCGCCACCGCTGTTTTCGCCCAACTCACCGGTTTCACCGGCGACACGCTCGGCCCCGATGTTTCGCAGTATCAGGGCAAGGCGCTCAAGTGGGAGCAGGGCAGTCACGATTATTTCGTCATGCACCGCTCGATGGTGGCCAACAACAATCCCGACAACGACAACGGCGGCCAGAACCCGCAGGCCGATTCCTGTATGGCCTCCAATTTCTTCACGGTGGACGGCTCCCATATGCCGCCCGACGCACTTGTTGAAAATGCCTTTCTCGTCTGGATATCGAACAATCCGAGCGCGAACCTCGGCGCGCCGACCGACAATCAGGTGCAACTCGACTTCACCGCGGCCGACGGCAGTTTCACCGTTTCGCGCACCGTTACCGCCAGCCGGGTCGGCTACCTCGGCGAAGAGGGGAATGTCGGCCAGCAGGACTTCGAATTCGAGGGGATGAAATTCGCCCGCGCCGGCGGCGCCTTCGATTGCGGCTACTATACCTACCGCGTCGGCATAGACGATTTCTTCGCCGAGATACACCAGAAAGGACGCGACGCCGGCTACGGACTCGACGGCCTGTCGCTCAACGGCACCTACACCCTTTCGCAGATGGCCTGCTTCAACGACGAGATATACTGGAGCGGCGGCGCGATGATCATCGGCGGCTGGGCGATCGTCGTCATCTACAAATCGGAAGAGATAACGCCGAAGATGATCTACATGTACAACGGCTTCAAGATGTACATGGACGAAGAGGCGCCCATACCGGTGACCGGGTTCGAACTGCCCGACACCCCGGCGGTCCGCGTCTCTCTGCTGGTCAACGAGGGCGATCCGAACATGGCCGATTTCACCTACTACAGCCACGCCGAATCGCTGATGCTCAAGGGGCAGACGGCGCCCGACGTCCTCTATATCTTCAACGACTGCAACCCGCCGATGTCCCTGAACGGCGCGAACTACACCGAGATGTACAACTCGATATCCTCCTTCTACGGCTGGAACGACACCACGCCGCTGTGCATCGGCGGCATCCCGCCCAATCTGGACCTCAACACCATCCAGTACGCGATGGACTTCGACACCTTCATCTTCTCGGCGGAGAATCCCCCCTTCGACCAGCACCTGAAACGGGGCGACACCTCGCTCGAACTGCGGGTCTCGGCCAACGCCGATGTCGTGGTCACCAATCTGATGGTGGTCAGCGTCACCACCCGCGCCTCGAAATACGATATCCCGGTCAATCCGAACACCCCCAACGGCCGCGAGAAACATTTCTGCTCCTGCTCCCCGGTCGAAGATTCGGTCTGCTTCGACCGTCCCTACTACTACACGCTCAAGGTACAGAACTGGGGCGACGAACTGGGGGAGAACATCACCCTGCAGGACGATCTGCCGTCGCAGGTCGACTATGTGGCCGGTTCGACCGAGATAGCGCGCGCCTTCGACGCGAGCGGCAACGGCACCGACTGGACCGCGATACCCGACGGCGCCGGCGGCGCCTTCCCCTTCGCGACCCCGTACAAGGTGGCCGATGTCCTGACCTACTGCAACACGGTCACCAACGAGTGCCCCGACACGCTGCTCATCCGTTTCAAGGTCATGCCCAAGAACGGCCTCCCCAAGAACACCGTCATCGAGAACACCGCCGTCATAAACGATACCACCAACCTTCCCTACCGCACCAACACCACCGTGCCCCTGCGGCTCCGCTCGGGCAACTGCCCCTCTCCCGCCGAATGTCCCGAACCGACCAAAGCGGAGTGCGGCGGCGAGGCGCAGAACGCGACCGAATGCCAGAACGATGAAGAGTGCGGCGACGGCAAAAAATGCGACAACGGCAACTGTGTGGTCGACACCGGTTCGTTCGCAAGCAACACCGCGGTCGAATTTGCGCTGGGCAAGAATTCGCCGGCCAATGGGTCCTCCATCTACGTGCCCGCCCCCTCTTCCGGGCTGATCGTGGGACAGTTCACCCTCAAGGCGATATCGCCCGGCAACAGCGGCAAGGTCTTCAGTTTCGATGATGTGAAGGTCAAATTCACCCTCAGCACTCCGCAGATACAACTGGGCGGCCTCACGCTGGTCCGCGATCTGAACGGCAACGGCGTGCGCGATCCCGAGGACACCGTGCTGGCGACCGCCGCCGGGCTCAGCGCCGGGTATGCCGACTTCGTGATACCGATAAACTCGCGCGCCTTCCCCGTCAACACCCTGCATTACTTCCTCGTGGTCGTCGACGCCGCCTTCAGCGGCCCGACGATACCGGCCAACGCCTCCTTCAAGGGCGAGATCGAGAACAGCGTTTCGCTCATCGTCAGCGACGCCGGTACGCCGACGGTCAAGGAGAACACGGTCCCCTTCGCCAGCTTCGCCTTCGATCCCTCGCAAGGCGCTTTCATCTTCACCAAGGGACCGAACGACCCTTCGGTCAGGGCACCCGCCGATATGAAAAGCGCGATGCCGCTGCTCCAGATACGGGCCGTCTCTCCGGGACAGGCGAACACCATCGAACGGATAACGGTGAAGACCGCGACCGGTTCGGTCCGCTACGGCGAGGGGATCGCAAAACTCACCCTCTGGGCCGACACCGACGGCAACGGCACGGGCGATGCGCCGATAACTTCGATGCCCGCCTATGAACCGGGCGATTCTTCGGTGGAGTTCGTTCTGCCGGGGGGCCTTGCGCTCGCCGCCGGCGAGACGAAATATCTCGTCCTGAACGGCGAACTGTCGCTTTCGGGGACCGAAAAGGCGATCCTCGAGGTTCCCAAGAGCGGCGTCGATCTGGGCACCACCGCCACGATAGTCGAACTGCCGGTCCGCAGCCGCGAATTCACCGTCGTCTGCGATGTTACCGATGTCACCTGCAACGGGACGAACGGCGGCGATGACGAAGTGACCGAAGAAGACACCGCCTGCGGCTGTTCGGTCGTCGGCGATACCGCATCAGGACCGTACGGCGCGGCACTCATCCTCATGGCGGCGCTCCTGCTGGCCATACGCCGTCTTTTCACCGCCTAAATTTCCGTTTGACTTTTTCCCGCAACCCTTCTAGAATGCTCCGAGAGGTTAGGATCACACACTGTCCTTTAACGGAGGTCAACATGATGCGTTCCGTGTTCGTCATCGCACTTTGCGCCCTTCTCCTGCCCGTGACACTCTCGGCCCAGCTGGGCCCCGATGTATCACTCGACAAGAACGGTCAACCTATCAAATGGGAAGAGGGTTCCCGTGATTTCTTCGTCATGTGGAAGTCTCTGGTGGCGCGCACCGACGGTTCGGTCGACACCGGCGCCACCAACCCGCAGGCCGACTCCTGCATCGATCCGAATGTCGGCAGCACCTATATACTGGCCGACGGCGTCATACCGGCCAACGCGACCATCGAGCGGGCGTTCCTCATCTGGATGGCGGTGGTGGACCCCGCCCAACTGACCGCGCCCACCGACAACAGCGTGACGCTCTCCTTCCAGCATTCCACCGTGGGCGGACTGAGCCTTGTGCAGGATGTGACCGCCAGTTACGCCGGAACGCTCGCCAATGTGTCGGGCAAGGATTTCGAGTTCGAAGGGATACTCACCACCGATCCGAGCGGCGGCAACGACGGTATCTTCACCTACCGCGTAGATGTGACCGATTTCCTCACCCAGATACAGGCGCTCGGCAACGAACAGGGGATCACCGATCCCGGCCTCGCCCTGACCGGCTCCTACAACGTCAAGGGGGTGACCTGCTCGGCGGCCGAGGCCTACAAGACCTCGTCGGGACTCATGGCGGGCTGGGCGCTCGCGATGGTCTATTCGGCCGAAGGCATCCACGCCAAGAAGATCTATTTCTACAACGGCCTCATGCCCTACCGTTTCAATTCGGGCGACATCATGATATCGGGCTTCCAGTTGCCCAACGAGGCCGAGATACGGATGACGCTGTTCGTCGGCGAGGGCGATCCGGGGCTCTACAGTGCGCTCGATCCGAACGGTGAAGGGCTGCAGTTGCACGGCCCCATCGACACCTCCGCTCCGTGGTTGCCGCTGTTCGATGCCTGCAACCCGAACATGGGCAACTATGTCGAAGTCTACAATTCTATCTCATCTCTCTGGCCCTACGGCGCGACCCAGCCCTACTGCGTGGGAGGTGTTCCGCCCAACCTCGAATTGAACAACATCGAGTACGCGATGGATGTCGATACCTTCGTCATAAACGCGAAGGACGAGCCATTCGCCACCCACCTGCACAAGGACGACATCATGTTCTTCCTGAAGGTCGGCGCCAATCAGGATCAGGTCTACACCAATCTGCTCATCCTTTCCATCGACACCAAACCGCCGTCGTTCGATATCCCCGAAGGGACCGCCTTCTCGCAGAACGGCCGCGAAAAGGATATCTGCACCTGCGCCCCGGCCAACGAACCGGACCGCGTCTGCGACGACCGTCCTTTCTATTACGTCATCAAGGTGCAGAACTGGGGAGAGAACCTCGCCGACAATGTGACGGTGCAGGACACCCTGCCGGCCGAGATCGACTACATTCCCGGCACCACCGAACTCGCGACCGCCTTCGACGGTAGCGGCAACGGCACCAACTGGACCGCGATACCCGACAACGGCGGCTTCCCGCTGGCGGCCGCCGCTCAGGTGTGGGCCGCCGGGATGCAGTACTGCGATCCGATCGCGCAGACCTGCCCCGACTCGGCCCTGATCCGCTTCAAGGTACAGCCGAAACCGGGTCTGCCGAAGAATCAGATGATCAAGAACAGCGCCTACATCGCCGATGCGACCGGCATCTCCTACCAGTCGAACACCTCGGTCCCGCTGACGGTCCGTTTCTCCAATTCCTGCCCCCCCATCACCGACTGCCCCGAACCGACCAAAGCATCCTGCTACGGAGAGAATCAGAACTGCACGAGCGACGAACAGTGCGGCGATCCGTGCAAACGGTGCGATAACGGGACCTGCGTGGAAGATAAAACCTTGCCCGATTGCGGCGGCGGCGGCGGAGACCTCTGCTCCGGCACGCGTCTGGATTACCGGGCGGGCGATATGTCGCCTTCGAACGGCACCGCGAAGATCATCGTGCCGGCGCCCGCCGCCGGCCTGACCATGGCGCAACTCGCCGTGAAAGCCACCTGTACCGGCTCCAACAAGAATTTCAGTCTCGACATGGTCCGGGTGAAGTTCGCCTTCGAAACCGGCGTGGCGTTGTCGAACCTGAAACTGATCAAGGACACCGACAGCAACGGCATCGAGAGCGCGGGCGATGTCACCATCGCCACCACCGCCGCGCTGGCGCAGGGATACGCCGAATTCGCCATTGACGCCAATTCCCGCGTTATGGCGGCCAACATCGACAACAACCTCCTCATCGTCGCCGACGCCGCCTACAACGGCACGACGGTGCCCAGCGAGACCACCTTTCAGGCGATCATCGAAGGGGATGCCTCCTTCGTCGCGAAAGACGCCGCCGGCGGCATCGCCAACATACTCGACGAAGAACTCGACTTCGCCACCTTCATGTTCGAGCCCTCGGTCGGCTACTTCATCTTCACCAAGGGGCCGAAGGAACCGGCCGAACCGGCGCACAATCTGCTCAACCGCAGCAACCCGGTCATACACATCCGCGCCAAATCGCTCGACGGCGAAAATCAGATCAAGAGCATCAGGATCGAACGGCTGGGCGAATCGACCGTCTTCGGCGAAGGCATCGAAACGATATCGATCTTCGAGGACACCAACGGCGACGGCGTCGGCGACGGGACGCCGATAGCGACCGCGGGCGATTTCGGCACGCCGGTCGAAGAGTATATGTTCGACAACCTCAACCTCAGACCCGAGTTCACCTTCTCCGATAAACAGGAACGCTACTATGTGCTCAACCTTACCTTCAAACTCGAAGAAGGGATGACCGGACAGGTCCAGATACCGCGTCTCGGGGTCAAACTGGCCGATTCGACCAAAAAGATCATCGAACTGCCCATCCAGTCGCGCAGTTATCAGTGCGTATCGCCTTTCTGCTATGAAGGTAAAACTGAAACCTGCGCCTGTTCTTTCGTGGCCGATGAGAACGAACCGACCCCGCCGTGGGCGGGCATCGTCCTGCTGATGGCGGCGTTGGGCTTGGCGGGCTTCGGTCTGCGGTCACGCCGGCGGCATCCTTCCGTGTGATCTGAGGGCACGATATTCGTGTTGCGGCACAGCGAACGGGGAAGGGCGTCTGGGGCATTGAGCGCAAAAAAAGGTTGCTTTTTCCCCGACTAGGGGTATGGTTGTTTCGTTTTTGATGGTTCACCTGCAGAAGGAGAGAACGATGTCCCGTATGTGTGAAGTGTGCGGCAAGAAACCGATGTTCGGGCATAATGTCAGCCACGCGAACAACAAGACCCAGAAGATCCAGAACCCCAATGTGCAGAAGGTCAAGGTGCGCGAAAGTGACGGCAGGGTCCACTCCATATTCATCTGCACCCGTTGCATACGGACCGGCAAGGTCGTCAAGGCATAACGGCCGTCCGCCTCTGCGGGACGGGGTCTTTTTTCTTAAGATTATTTTTTCTCGGTGTCGGCGGACGGAACGGTCTGTTCGGTTCCCTTTTCTTCGACTTTCTTTTCCTCAACTTTCTTCTCTTCGGCCTTTTTCGGAGCCGCCGCATTGTCGGGCTGCTGCGGACCGACGCCGCTGCCGAACTGGCCGTCGTTGCGGAGTATCGTGGTGAATTTGAGGTCGCCCGCCTTCTTGAAAACATCGGGACGCCCGTCGCGATCAGTATCCTTCTCTACGCGCTCCAGGACACCGCCGGCGTAATATTCCCAGTAATCGATCGTGCCGTCGCCGTCCTGATCTTCCTCCAGTTTGATGAGTATCCCCTTTTCGTCGAAGTATTTCCACAGATCGCTCTTCTCGTCGAACTGTGAATCGATCTCCTTCTGTACGATGTTCATACCGATGTAGTGATCGGTGGTCTCTATCTTCCCGTCGAAATCAAGATCGAGCTCCTCCTTGGCCACCGCGCCCGATTCATCGTAGAAGCGGTAGACATCGTATTTGCCGTCGAGGTTGAGGTCCATCATCTTGATGAATATCTGCGGCTCGGCATCCGCTTCGGCGCCCTTTTCGGCGGAGTTCCTTTTGTAGACATTCACTATGTCGGTCTTTTTGTCGCCGTTGCGGTCGAATTCACGGACGAGGTAATCCTTTTCGTCGAGTTTGAGTTGACCGCCCTTGGCCGTTATGGTTATCTCCTTCGGGCCGGTCGGGCGGGAACCGTCGGAGTAGCCCCCTTTCTTCGATGCGCCGTCGGTCTGGGCCGTCGCGCACCCGAACAGAAACAACGCCGCCGCGGCACACACTAACAGTGATCTCATGGGAACCCCCTTCTCGCAGAACGATATCATGGTAAAGTTTCTCGCGGAAAAAGCAATTTCCCGGGGAGGCGTCATTCTTCGCTCTCCTCGGCATCGGCCTGATCGCTACCGGCCGGATAGTGGATATATCTGACGGCGGATCCGATCCGCTCACGGTCGAGTCCCTTGACCAGCACCGTTATCTTGTTGGTCTTCTCGCGGAACCTGAGCGGCACGGTGAACTCTCTGCGGGTCTCGCCGGCGGCGATCCGGTAGTAGAAGACCTTCTTGTTGTTCTGGTAGGCGAAGATATCCTGCACCTCGTCGCCCGACACGGTGAACACGATGCGGCCGTCGGCCGAGGCGCTGACAAGCGGCGACCGGTCGAGCACGATGCCGGGCATGGCGATGCCATACTGCCGTTTCAGGGAGAGCGCCGCAGTAAGCGGATCGGCGGTCGCCGCGGCTTGGCCGCTGCGGACCCAGTAGCCGCCTTCGAGCCGCACCGCCTCCTCTCCACACCGGCCGGTGGTGCGCACGACCATCGCGCCGGAGGCCACCGCGACCGGCGTCCGGAAACGGATATCGGGATACAGTGCGGTGTCTGCCTTCAGCAGGACCGGCCCCGCTCCCTTCTCTTCGTAACGGCATGAATGATCGCGGGGAACGAAGGGGATCGAGAAACCGGCCGAATATTTGGTCTTGTAGTCGTACAACGAAACGGCCAGAGCGATGCGCGCCTTCTCCGACGGCAGGGCGGCGATCTTGAAGGTGAAGGAGACCTCCTTTTCCTCGCCCGCCTTGAGCACTATGGTCTCACTGCCTTTGCTGATGAAAAGTTCGGGGCTGTTGTTGACATTGATGAGTTGCAGGCGACCGTCGAGGATCGCACCCTTACCGGTGTTCTTGAGGGCGATACGGGCCGTTATCTGCTCGCCCTCCTCAACCAGCCCGTTAATCGACCCCATGCTCTCCTCGGCCAACAGCGAGAAAAGCACTTCGGGCATCTCCATCGGCAGTGTCTCCAGTTCGATGTGTTCGCTTTTGAGAACGGAACGGAAACTGTCTACGGAAAGGTCGAGTCGGACCGGCTGACGGCGCCACGGCATGTGTTCGGGGATCGTGACCGGCACGGTCCGTTCCACGGAGCCGGAGAAGGAACCGAATGGTATCTCGAGATTGCGCAGGAACGGGATATCGGTGTCGAACGCGGCGACAAGGTTGTCCACGGCGCCCGGATAGGCGGCGCGGAAAGTGAGTTTGTTTTCCTTCCCCGCCTTAAGCGGCGCCCCCGAAACGAGTTCTATCTTCAGCTCTCCCGGTTTGATCGTCGCCGCGGCGGCGACCTTTTTCCACGGAATGCCCATTTTCTCTAGTTTGCCGGTGAGGACCGCCATCTGATCGTCGCGCAGGCGTTCGGCCGACGCGGCCACCGGCTCCTTCCGGCCAAGGCGCAGTTTCACGAAATCCATCGTCAACTGGATCTCCTCATCGTTCTTGAAAACGCCCACTTTTTCGCGCCGGCTTTCCTTGTGCAGTTCGTCGGGGGTCTTGTAGGGCTTGAAATAGTATATCGTCATAAGCGGTCGTTCGAGTTCCTTGGGCACGTAGGCGCTGACGAGATGCTCCTTGAGATCTTTCTCTCCCATGATGTTCGATCGGGTCTTGAAGAGGCTCAGTTTGCGCGGATCGGCATAACTGGGCTGATACTCGATATCGGGCTCGACGCCGATGGTCTGTATCGAGATGTCGCCGGGTGTCAGGTACTGCGCGATGGTGAGTTTGAGGCCGCCGCCGCGCGGTATGCGGAACAGGTTCTGCACCGAGCCTTTGCCGAAGGTACGCCGTCCGACGATGGTGGCGCGGCCGTTCTTTTTGAGCGCCGCAGCGACGATCTCGGTAGCCGAGGCGGAGCCTTCGTTGACGATGGCGACCATCGGAATGTCGAGGATGTCATGGCCCTCGCGCGATGCCTCGGAAACGTCCTTGCCCTCTTCGCCGACGGTCGAAACGATGACGCCCCGGTCGAGGAACAGGTCCGATATTTTGATCGCCTGCGTCAGCAGACCGCCCGAATTGTTGCGCATATCGAGTATGAGCGCCTTCATCCCCTTTTTCTTGAGATCGGCGAGCGATTCGGCGAATTGCGCGTAGGTGTTCTCCATGAAGCCGGTCAGCTTTATGTAGCCGATCCCCTTCTCGGGCATCGCGGCGATGACCGACTGTATCTTGATCACCGCCCGTTCGAGTTCGAACTTGATCACCGCGGGCGCCCCTTTGCGCTTGATGTACAGCGACACCTTCGTCCCCGGCTCGCCGCGCATCCGTTCGACCGCCTTGTTGAGCGCCATATTCACGGCCGACTCGTCGTTTATCTGCACGATGATGTCGCCCGAAAGGATGCCGGCGCGGTCGGCCGGGGTGCCGTCTATCGGCGACACGACCGTTATCTCGCCGTCCTCGTTGGTCTGTATCACGATGCCCAGTCCGCCGAAATTGCCTTCGGTCGACGAGGTGAATTCCTCGAACTCCTTCGGCGTGAAGATGTAGCTGTGGGGATCAAGCCGCCGGAGGAAGCCGTTGATGGCGACATATTCGATATCGCCGATCTCGCGGTCGCCTTCCGGTTTATAATCTTTTTCCAGATGAGCGTAGACCTGCCGCAGGACGATGGCGATATCCCACAGGTCCTTCATCCGTTTGACCTCGACGATATACTGCTTGTTGTATATCTGGAGAGAGACTTGTTTCGTCTCGCGGTCATAGCGGGTCACGATCTCGGCGAACTCCTCCTGTATGGCGTCCAGCGCTTTTTCCAGCAGATCGTCGGGCCGCAGTTTCGCCTTGTCGAGGTAGCGGTTCTGTATCGCGTGGAGGGCGAAGAGGGTCACCTCGGCCTGCGAAAGCGAGTTCCCCTTCGAGGTGGAGAAGAGGCGGTCGAAGATGTCGCCATGGAGCACTATGGCGAAAAAGAGCAGAACAAGCAGAACGACATTTTTATACATTTCCCGTTTTTCCTCGCGTAACCGCAAGCCTTGTTTCTCTACGACAGGTCGGCATCGAAGAAGATCGGTTCTTTTTTCTTGATGAAC
Source organism: uncultured bacterium (assembly GCA_937871295.1). Classification (GTDB taxonomy): domain Bacteria; phylum UBP6; class UBA1177; order UBA1177; family JAKLFG01; genus CALMRE01. The sequence continues at coordinate 12,235 of CALMRE010000159.1, forward strand.
TCTTCGATGAGCATTCGCTGTTCTTCGGTCATGTCTATGAACTGAAGTCCCATCCCCGGCTCGGCATCGGCCAGTTTGAGCGGGTTGCTCTCGCGGATCCAGGCAACTTTCACCAATACGGGGATATCACGCCCCTCAAGGGAGAGGGAAAGGTTGAACTCGGTGCCGATGGGATAGAACTGGTGGGTCGCGACGAACAGGCCGCCCGCGCTGATGTCTTCGGTGAAGCCGCGGAAGAAATTATGAGCGCCGGTCAGCGTTACTTCGATGTTCACTGAAACGCGCGGACCGGAGCGCTGGCGCGAGAATACCACACCGTCCGGCTGTTTTTCATCATATTCCGGTGTCACAAGCGATCTCCTTCAGGATAAAAACATAGGTCGATATCAGTCTTGGATTATTTTGAATTCAACGCGGCGATTCTGCGCGCGTCCTTTTTCGGTGCGGTTGGGCGCTATCGGCTTGTCGGGACCGAACCCGACCGCCTCGAGTTTCGCCCCGTCGACCCCTTCGTCGATGAGGAATTCGCGCACCGAATCGGCGCGGGACTGAGAGAGTTTCACATTGAGGCTGCGGTTCCCGACATTGTCGGTGTGACCCTCTATCATCACCTTCTTGATGCTCGGCACACTCTTGATGGCGTCAGCGACCTCCTTAAGCATGGCGTACGACTTCTTATCGATGACCGCCTTGCCGGTGGTGAAGAAGACCGTCTGCTTGAGTTCTATTTTCTGCGCCGTCACCACGATGAGTTTATATTTCTTCGGACAGCCCTGTTCCTCTATCGGTCCCGGTTCGTTCGGACATTTATCGTCCTTGTCGGCGAGCCCGTCACCATCGGCGTCGACCGATGGGCAACCGTGCGTTTCGGGTTTGCCCGCCTCGTTGGGACACTTGTCTTCGGCGTCGGGCAGGCCATCCTTGTCATTATCGGCCTCGGGACAGCCGTCGGCGTCCTCAAAGTTATCCTTGTCCTCCGCATCATTGACGCAATTGTCGACCACATCGGGCACGCCGTCCTTGTCGGTGTCGAGCACCGGACAGCCGAAGTTCTTTATGACGCCCTTGTCGTCGGGACATTTGTCGTTCTCGTCAAGGATGCCGTCCTTGTCGTTGTCGGTTTCGGGACACCCGTCCTGATCCTCGAAGTTATCCTTGTCCTCCGGCTCGGTCGGACACTTGTCTATCTCGTCGGGAATGCCGTCGTTATCCTTGTCGTTGACCGGACAGCCTTGATTAGAGGCCGGACCGGCATTGTCGGGGCACTTGTCCAATTCATCGAGTATGCCGTCCTTGTCGTTATCGGTGTCGGGACAGCCGTCCTCATCCTGGAAGTTGTCGCGGTCCTCGGGATCGAACGGACAGCGGTCCTTGTTGTCGGGGATGAGGTCCTTGTCACCGTCTGCCGCCGGCGGACAGCCGCCCAGTTCCCGGATGCCCGGAACGGTGGGGCACTTGTCGTCCTTGTCGAGTATCGCGTCGCCGTCGGTATCGGGACAGCCGTCGTATTTCACGGGGCCCGGCTGCAGGGGGCACCGGTCCACGGCATCGGCGACACCATCGGCGTCCTTGTCGTGCGGGATGCAGGAATCGGCCTTCTTCGTGGCGATCTCGGCGTACTTCTTCTCGCGCAGGAGATGTTCCTCGGCGATGTGATAGTTCCCCGCATCGAGTTCCGCCTGAGCCGCGGCGACCTCTACCCGCGCCATCGCCAGATCGTAGGGGACGCACATCCGGGCGCCGCGCTTTTCGTCCACCGAAAGACGGGATTCCTCGACCTTTATCTCGTTCTGTATCTTGTCTCCGGTCACGCAGGATAGAAGAAGCAAGGCTCCGAAGGCCGCGATGAGGAGCAGTGTGTATCTCATTTCACGCCTCCCGCTCCGCCTTGATTCTTTTCCTCGGCCTCCCGTTTGAGCCGCTCATACAGTTCGTAGTAACTTTCCTCTTTCTTTTTCTTCGTATCGTCCTTTTTCTCTTCTTTTTTCTCTTCCTTTTTCTCCTCCGCCTTCACCGGAGCCGGAGCCGGTTTTGTCGGTTCGACCTTCGGCGCCGGAGCCGGCGCGGGCGCCGGAGCCGGCTTGGCTGCGGGAACGGGGACCGGCGCCGGTTTCGGCGCGGGCAGAGGGGCGGGAGCGGCCGGCTGGGGAGCAGGCGCGGGCTTGGCCGTCGGGGCCGGTTTCGGGGCCGGGGCCGGTTTCGGGGCCGGGACCGGTTTCGGCGCGGGCGCCGGCTTGACCGCCGGGGCCGGTTTCGGGGCCGGCGCGGGGGCCGTTTCGGTCGCGGGCGAACTCTGGGGGCGCTCCTCTCCCGGACCGGGGACCGGTATCGCGCTCAACGCAACGATCGCCTTGCCGGCGTATTCCTTCGCCTGTTCGGCCATCGCGCGCGCTTTCTCATGTTCGCTTTTCGATTGCAGGTCGCGCGCCTTGGCCGTGAGTCCGTCGGCCATATAGAAGAAGTAGAGCGGATCGCGATCCTCTTTCTTTTCCACGAAAGCGACCGCCTCCTTCGAGAGCGAGCGGTTCCCGAAGCGGTCCTTCACGACCAGCCGGGAGTCCTGGAATGTGCCCTCTATCCGTTTGAGCGCGTCATCGCGGGCCGCGTCGGCATCGCGTATCGCCGAGACCGACTGTATGGTGCCGCACGAGGCCGCCACGACCGTGGCAACGAAAATCACCAGTAGTCCCAAAGCGTTACATCTCATGTCACCCTCGTAAGAAACCAAGTAAGGCGACACTATCAGAAAATGGCGGCCGAGTCAAGTTCTACGCGGGGGATCCGCTAAAAATTTATCCAGTTCTTGTATTCGAGGTAGGGGCGCAGCCAATCGCGCGATTCAAGCCGCTGTTCCTCGAAGAAAAGGAAGTACGATTTCATGATGGGGAAGTCCATTCCCTGCGTCGCCTGCAGGAACCCCTCCTCGATGAGCGATTCCCAGTCCTCGCCCGAGGCGAACTTGATCCTGCTCAGCAGGAGCATCACCTTCGCCTTGAAATAGGAGATGTTGTAACTCATGGCCAGTTCAAGCGCCCCTTCCAGCACCGCGATGGCATCGTTGTATTCGCGGCCTGCGATATGCACCTCGGCCAGTTTGCAGGCGGCCCGGATAAAGATGATGGTGGCCGGATCGTTGTCAAGGTCGGTCACCTCCTGCTGGTCGCGCGAACGGATGTCCTCCATGATGCGGAAGGCGCGCATGGCGAAGATCTTGGCGTCCTGTATATTGTCGGTCCGCAGCAGCAGATCGGTCATCCGGTCGATGATCGATATCTCGTCCTCGTAGCAGCCCGCCCGGTGGAGTTGCTTGACCACGTCGACCACATCCTGTATGACGATCTTGTCGGTCTCGAGCAGGAACAGTTCTCCCTGCGCCACCAGTTGTATGTGCAGAAGTCCCTCTATCTTGGCGGTGTCGAACATCGTCTGCCAGAACAGGCGCGCCCACTGCGGATCGGAGAAACCCCACAGTTTCGCGTTCTTGAGTTCCAGATAGAGGCGGAAGTTCTTGTAATCCTGATTCTTGCCGAACGAGGAAAGTATCGACTGGTAACAACGCTGCGCCAGTTCGAAGAAACCCAGTTTCTCCATGTAGACGGCCGAGGAATAGAGGAACGAGTTGTACTTGCGTTCGGTGATGCCGCCGAGATTGAGATAACTGAGGAGCAGCCAGTGGCGGTTGATGCCCGCCATATCGGGAGCGGTCGAGAGCTTGAGGACCACGTCGCGGTAGAATTTGCGGTCATCGGCCTCGAGTTTGAAGGTCTTTTTAAGTATATGGACCATGGCCCGCGAGGTGAAGCGGTAAACATCCCCGTCGACCGTGAGGTATTGTTTGGCGACGAGCGTATCGAGCAGCGGTCCGCCATCTTCGAACAGCAGGCGCAGGAACGGCCCCGGCAACTGGTAGAGCGACAGCATCACCAGCCGGCGCAGCATCTGTGCCACCGCCGGCTCCAGCCGGGTGTAGCGCATCAGCACGAGTTCATCGAGCGTATCGGGGATCTTGAGATCGTCCGGTATCTTCTGGAAACGCCAACTGCCGCGCATATCGAAGATGAAGCCCAATTCAATGAGGAGGCGCAGGAGTTCCTGCGTGTAGAGAACGTTGTGCTCCGGTTTGTTGAGCACCTTCTCGATGTCGGCGGGCAGACGGGGCGTCTTGAGGAAGTCGCGCACCGTGGCAAGCCGCTCGGAATGGGGCACGCCCCCGAACCGGAACCGGTTCTCGTCGCGGACCAGTTCGGTGATCTGCGCCGATCGGTCGCATACGAACAGGACGGTGATGGGAATGTAGGCGAAGACCCGGCGGAGATTCTTAAAGAACCGCAGGGAGCGGAGGTTTATCTGCCCCGCGTTGTCGACGATCCAGAGGACCGGCTTATTGCGGGCCGCCCAGTAACACATGAAGGCAAGGAGGTATTCAAGATCGTTCTTGGGCAGTTTCATCTGGACCGGGGCGAAATTCAGGCATAAAAGGGCGGTAAGCGATTCGCGCTTCCCCTCCGGCAGCGTCCCGGCGAAGTATTTGTCCAGTTTTCCCCGCACCTGCTGGGGATCGGTCGTCCTGAGGTTGAGCACCGACCGGACCAGATGGGTGAACATCGTATAGTCGAAGTCGAAGGGATTGACGGTGCTGATCACTATGTTCACATCATTGAGCGCGTTCTGCTGGGAGAACTGTTCCACCGCAGCGGTGAACTGTCCCTTGCCCGATCCGGCAGGCGCCTCGATGGTGAAGAAACCGCCTTTCGAGGTAGCGAGCGCCCGGCTCATCGCGTCGAACAGAGCGGGGATCGCCGGATCGGTCACCTTCACCGCAACGGCGTCGGAAAGTTCCTGCAGCGATATGGCATAGGTGGTGTCCGAAAGGTAGGGATTCAGTTCCTGCCGGCTTTCGCGTATCGTCACCTCGCTGGCCTGCGGAGCGATATCGCCGGCGGCGTCGTTCTTTTCCTCCTCGACGGGAAGCGCCTCTTCCTCGACCGCGACCGCCGGTTCCTTCCCCTGCGGCGCTATTTCTATGGAAAAGTCGGTCCCCGCGAGCGTGTTGAGGTCGATCTCCACCCCGCCGCCGTTGGCTGCCGGGGAGGGCGGTTCGGACTCGGGAGCGATGATCTCGGTCAGAGTGATGTGCCCGCGATCAAGGGACTGCGCGTTCTTTTTTTCCTTGGGAAGCGGCGCGGTCTTCTGGGGCGCCGCCTTTTTCACCGCCCTGTCGCCGCCGGAACGATCGGTCAGTTTGCCGCCGCAGGACATGCAGAAGTTGGCGCCGCGCTCATAGAGCAGTTTACACGAGGGGCAGACCTTCCCGAGGTCTCGACCGCATGCGGAGCACAGCTTGGCGTCATCCGGCACGGGTATCTGGCAGAAGAAGCAGTTCATACGCTGTTTCTACGGGTCCGTTTCCCTTCAATAGCGGGTCATCGTAGCGATTTTGGCCTGCTTTGTCAAATAATCAGCGTGAATCGGTCGCACCCGCCGTCGCCGCCCGTTCGGCGATATCCCACTGCGCGTCGACCGGCCCCTGCACGGCGCGTATCGTCGCCTCCGCGCGGTCGATCAAGCCCGGATCGGCGCGGAACGACAGTCGCGCCAACAGCGTGACCGAAAGACCCTCCGGCAGGGCGCCGGCGCAATCGGCGGCAAAGGAAAAATCGGATCCTCTCACGGTGTCGATCTCGTAGCGGCAGGAGAAACGCCCGTCGCAGAAGTCGATACGCCACACCTGTCCGGGAAAGACCGGCCGCGACGGCAAGGCATAGAAAAAACGGCGGAGCGCCATCGGGTAGAGCGGACTTACGGCAACGGGACAACGGTCACCGGCGGGAACGGCGGTAAAGGAGCGATCGAAGCGATCTCCCGACACCAGCCCGCGGAGCCGCTCATCGAAAAGCGCGCCCTTCTCCACCCGGCCGGTCAGACGGAGCGTCCCCTCTTCACGCAGGAAATGCTGTTCCAGCAGATAATGATTGGAAAGTCCGAGGGTCGTTCCGGAACGGTAGGTCAGCGTCCCCTTTTCGGTCACCTCGGTCGTAACGGAGCAGTCGTCGCACCACGCAGGAGCGGTTGCGGCATGGCGATAGCGCAACGCCGCAGCCGTGACCGCCGCGACCGTGGCGACGAAAAACAGGACCTGTCCGGCACGTTTCCAGCGTTGCGGCAGCATCGGTTCTCCGGGGCGAAAAGGGATCAGAACCCCTCTTCCGCCGTTTCGTCTATCGGAGCGAATTTCGTATAATGTGATATGAATTTGAGTTTCACATCGCCCATCTGACCGTTGCGATTCTTGCGGACGAGGATGGATGCGATATCGCGCTCACGCGCCTCTTTGGACATATCGCGGTGGATGAACATGACCACGTCGGCGTCCTGTTCGATGGCGCCGCTGTCGCGCAGATCGGAGAGCATGGGGATGCCGTCCTTGCGGTCCTCGGCCTTGCGGCTGAGCTGGGCGAGGGTAATGACCGGGATACCGATATCCTTGGCGAAAAGTTTGATGTTGCGCGATATATGTTCGACCTCGCGGACCCGGTCGTCGGGGTAGGCCGAATCGCGCATGAGCTGGATATAATCGATGAATACGGCGTCCAGACGGCCCGCCTCGACCAGTATCTTCTTCGCCTTCGAGCGGATATCGGCGATGGTCAGATAGGACGATTCGTCGATATAGAACGGGAGGGCGCTCAGGGTGTCGACCTGCTGCCAGAGCCGGTTGTATTCGTCCGGTTCGAGCCGCCCGGTGGTGAAGTTCTTGGCGTTGATGAGGCATTCCTGCGAGAAGATGCGGCGAACCAGTTGCGTGGCCGGCATTTCGATGGTGAAAAAGAGGATGGTCGCCCCTTTCTTCGCCATTTCGACCGCCATGTTGAGCGCGAAACTGGTCTTCCCCATGCCGGGACGCCCCGCAACGACCACCATCTCGCCCGGCTTGAAGCCGGTGGTGAGGCCGTCGAGGCTGTCATAACCGGAGGTAAGCCCCTGCAGTGCCAGATCCTGCTCGATGCGCTCTTTCAGGCTGTCTATCTCGCTGGTGATGACATCCTTAATGCGGACCACCGACCGGGTGTTGCGCCGGATGCTCAATTGAATGAGTTCGTTGGTCGTTTCATTGACGATATCGTCGAATTCCGATTCCTGCCGGTAGGAAAGGGCGGCGTTCTCTTCGCATACCTTGATGAACTGACGGTGGAGCGACTTATCGGCGACGATCCCGGCGTGATCCTTGAGCGCCGCCTCGGAGGTGAACTGCGCCGCCTCCAGAAGTTCGGTCAGGTAGACCGAACCGCCGACAAAATCAAGTTCTCCGCGCTTCTTGAGTTCTTCGCTGACCGTGACCATGTCGGGGGTCCGGCCGGAATGGTACAATTCCTGTATCGCGCGGAATATGTTCTGATGCCGGATCTCCCAGAAATCGGTCGGGACCAGCCCCTGTTCCTCAACGGTGCCGTACAGCGCCCCTTTGAGCAGAAGGCATCCCAGAAGAGATGACTCCGCATCGAGATTATGGGGCAGTGTGACCAGTTGTCTCATTCGGTCGCCGGCGGCGGGGTCTCCTCTTCGAGCGCCACGACCCAGAGCTTGACCTTGCCCTTGAGTTCGCGGAACAGTTTGACCTCCACCTCATACACGCCGCTCTTCTTGATGGGCCCGTCGAGCAGGATGTGCCGGTGATCTACCTCGAAACCCTTCTCCTTGATGGCGTCGGCTATCTCGCGGGTGGTCACCGAACCGAAGAGTTTGCCCTCTTCGCCGACCTTCTTGGCGATACTGATGTCGATGGCGCCGATCTTCTCGGCCAGTTCGCGCGCCTTGCCGTATTCGCCGTCGATCTGCTTCTGGATGAGGCGGCGGTTGAATTCGAGTTCCTTCACATTCTTCTCGTTGGCGGGCATGGCGAACCCTTTCGGGATGAGGAAGTTGCGGGCGTAGCCGTCCTTCACTTTCACGATCTCGCCGGCGCCGCCGACCTTGTCGATGTCCTTGGTAAGTATGATCTTCATGGCGTCCTCCTATCGACCGGTCACGGTGTAGGGAAGGAGCGCGATGGTGCGCGCCTTCTTGATCTCGCAGGCCAGATCGCGCTGATGCTTCGCGCAGATGCCGCTGATGCGGCGCGGGATTATCTTGCCGCGTTCGGTGATATAATTCAGGAGCACCTCGGGGTGCTTGTAGTCGAGCGGTATCTCGGTGTTGGCGCAGAAGCGGCAGACCTTTCTTTTTCTGTAGACCGTCATATTCTTCTCCCTTGTTTACAGTTCGACATTCTCTTCATCGACATCCTTCGACTTGGTGAGGGATGCCTGAAGTTTGGTGTTGTACTCGCGGTTGTCGTCGGCCGAGGTGGTGACCGGTTCGGCCGCGGCTATCGGAGCCATCGTCCGTTCGGGACGGTCGTCGCGCGGCTTCCATTCCTGTATCCGGTCCGCCATCACCGCGACACCCTTGGCGTTCGCCTTGAGTTCCTCCAGATTCACCTCTTTGTCGATGCGGCACGACATGAACTTGAGGACATGTTCCCAGTTGTTGAAGTTACGCTCGAGTTCCGCAACGACCGCGCCGGTGCCCACATAGTCGAAATAGACATAGTGGCCCTTCATGTTCTTGCTGATCTCGTAGGCGAGCTTCTTTTCGCCCCAGGACTGGAGCGATACGATCTTGCCGCTCATCGTCTCAACGATGCCGTTGATCCGTTCGGCGAACTGTCTGACCGACTCCATGCCGCCTTCGGGCTTAAGGATGACGGTAGACTCGAAATACTTCTCTTTCATGACTCCTCCTCATGGGTGTAAAGTCCAATTACTTCAATTGAACAAGGGGAGAACTTCTCCAGCGTTCAATGAACAAACGAGGCTTGGATTATAGTAAGGAAATGCCCGTTGGCAAGATTTTTTTAGGATCACGGCGTTTCGGCCGATCCCGGAATGCGTTCGCTACATCCCCCAGACCGAGCGGATGCGTGACAGGAGATGGTTGAAGGCGGCATCCTGATCGGTGAACTTCTGCACGAGCGCCCCTTTCTCGAAATAGAGCGCCGACCCGTTGCCGAGCGCCACGCCCAGATCGGCCTCCTTCGCCTCGCCGGGGCCGTTGACCTCGCACCCCATGAGGGCGACGGTGAGGCGCGGTTTCAGCCACCAGCGCGCTTCGTCGAAGAATTTTTCGAGTTTATCGTGATAACTGAAAAGCGTTCCGTGGGTCCGGCCGCAGGTGGGACAGGATACGATCTCGCCGCCCGCCGTGAGCAGTCCGCACGCCTTGAGGATGTGCATGCCCGTCACGATCTCGTCCTCCACCGGTCCGGTGAGGCTCACGCGGAAGGTATCGGCGAGCCCTTCGTGGAACAGTATCGCGATACCGGCCGCCGATTTGATGCGTCCGCCGAAGCCGCCGCCCGCCTCGGTGATGCCGACATGGAACGGCGCGTCGGTGAACTGCGCGAGCGCTTGGCACGCCGCCACCGTTTCGGGAACGGAGTGCGATTTGACCGACAGCTTGAAGTTATAGTACTTGAGGTCCTGTTCAAGATACTCGACCCAGCGCCGCGTGCTCTCGACCAGCGCATCGGCCGTGGGCCCGCCGTGTTTCTCAAGGATATCCTTTTCGAGCGAACCGGCGTTGACGCCGATGCGGAGCGCCAGATCGGGCCGTGTGCGGGCCGCCTCGACGATGAGTTTCACCCGCTCTTTGCCGCCGATATTGCCCGGATTGAAGCGGACGCCCGCGACACCCGCCGCGATGGCGGCCAGCGCGAGCCGGTGATCGAAATGTATGTCGGCGATAAGGTCGCCGCGAAAATCTTTGGCCAGTTGTCCGAGCCCCAACAGTTCGGCCTCGCACCGCACCGCCGTGCGGACGATGCGGCAGCCCATCGCGAGGACCCGGTCCGCTTCGGCGAGCGCCGCATCAGCGTCGACAAGCGGAGTGGTGAGCATCGTCTGGATGACCGGCATCCGGCCGCCGCCGATGAGGCTCTCTCCCAGCCGTATCTCGCGGCTCATGCGCCGTTTCATTTCGCGAGCCTCCGTACCGCCGCTGCGAAGGCCGAAGCGCCGACGCCGAATTTCTCGCGCAGTTCAGCCTGCGTGCCGTGCGGGATGAATTTATCGGGAAGGCCGAGCAGTTCGGTCCGTAGCGTGAGATGCCGCCGCGACAATTCTTCGAGTATCGCGCTCCCGGCGCCCCCCGCCACCGCGTTCTCCTCGATGACGACGAGCTTCTTTATCTTGCGCTTCTTGATGAGGTCGAACAGCTCCTCGGGGAGCGGCTTGATGTAGCGCAGGTCGTATATCGAGTAGGTGATCCCCTCTTTTTTGAGCGCCGCAAGTTGGCCGAGCGCATGGTGGTCGCCCAGCCCCACCGTCACCGCGAGTATGTCGCCGGCGGCGTCATGGAGCAGTTCTCCCTGCGCATACGGAAGCGGTTCTATCCGGCGGTTGAAGGCGGCGCCGGTGCCGCTGCCGCGCGGATAGCGTATCGCGAACGGTCCGTCGCTCTTCAGCGCCCTCTCGATGGCCCCCATCAGTTCCGGCTCACTGCGCGGCGCGACGATGGTCATATTGGGAATGGAGCGGAGGAACGAGACATCGAACACGCCGTGGTGCGTCGCGCCGTCCTCGCCCACCAGTCCGCCGCGGTCGATGAGGAGCACCACCGGCAGATTCTGCAGGGCGACATCGTGGACCACCGAATCGAAAGCGCGCTGGAGGAAGGACGAGTAGAGAAGCACCAGCGGGCGCCGTCCTTCGGCCGCGAGCCCCGCCGCGAAGGTGACCGCATGTCCTTCCGACATCCCGACATCGTAGACCCGGTCCGGCAATTCCTTCTGAAGTTGCGTGAGTCCGGTGCCGTCGGGCATCGCCGCGGTAATGGCGACCAAGCGTTCATCGCGCCGGAAGAGGTGCGGCAGATACTGGCCGAGGTAGTCGGTGAAACCCGATTTGGAACTCTTGTAGGGTTTGCCGGTCGCGCGGTCGAACGGCCCGATGCCGTGGAAGAGGCGCGGGTTCTCCTCGGCTGGCGCGTAACCTTTCCCTTTTTTGGTATGAACATGGAGCAGTATCGGTTCGCCGTTGGGCTTGAGGTCTTCAAGCGTCTCGATGAGTTCCGTAAGATTGTGGCCGTCTATCGGGCCGACATACTGAAAGCCGAACCCCTCGAAAAGTATGCCGGGGGTGAGAAGCGATTTGGACGATTCGAGCGCCTTGCGGATGATCTCGATGATCCGTTCACCGCGGAAGAACGGGGGTAGATGGGTCAGCAGGTTCTTCACCTCGTTCCGCATCCCGGCGTAGGCGTGGCCGGTCAGTTTGCGCGAGAACCAGCGCGACAGTCCGCCGACCGAGGTGGCGATGAACATATCGTTGTCGTTGAGTATCGTCAGCACATTTTTCCCGAACGCTTCGGCGTTGTTCATCCCCTCGAAGGCGAGGCCGCTGGTCATCGATCCGTCGCCGATGACCGCGATCACCTTGCCGTCGCCGCCCCGGGCGTAGAGCGCCTCCTTGATGCCGAGCGCCGCCGATATCGAAGTGCCGCCGTGGCCGGTGCCGAAGACATCGTAGGGCGATTCGCTCCGTTTCGGGAAGCCGCTGATGCCGCCGAAGGTGCGCAGGGTGTGGAACCGCGCCTTGCGGTCGGTCAGTATCTTGTGGGCGTAGGCCTGATGGCCGACATCCCAGACGATCCGGTCGCGTTCGAGATCGAATACTTTAAGGAGCGCGAGCGTGAGTTCCACCGTCCCCAGCGAGGGGGCGAGGTGACCGCCGTTCTTGGCGCAGGTGTCGATAATGAGTTCGCGCGTCTCGGCCGCCAGCCGTTCCAATTCCTCGATCGAGGCGTTGCGGATATGTTCAAGCATAGAGTATCCCTCCTCCAATGGCGGCTTCATCATAGCGATGAGACGGGCGTTGTCAATACAAAAAGGTGTGCGAAGCCGCACAGATAGCGTTATCGGGTAACGAGACTGCGCGCCGTTTCGGGCAGACGGCCGAGATCCTCGACGATATGGCAGTTGCGGAACTGGGTGACATTGCCGGGATGGACCGAGGTATTCTCGGTGTTGTAGAGGACCATCGGCGTTCCGGCGAGCGCCTCGGTGCCGTTTATCGCGCCGCAGAACTGGCCGGTGTGGAACCAGCACACCGAAGAATTGAGCACGATGATATCGGGTTTTTCGGTGCAGAGCATCGAAAGCAGTTTGAAGGGAGAGGTGACCACGCGGACCGAGAATTCGTCCGACAGTTTCCCGCGGATCTCCTCCATGCGGCAGGTCGCCTCTTCGATGAGGACGACGCGCTTTTTATTCCTTTCCGAGTTCATCTTCCCGTTTCTCCGTTACGGCGCCGTTCTCGCCGAGCACCTGTATCTTCTTCTCGGCCGCCGCGAGATAGTCACGGATCTCGGCCGCGAGCTTCATCCCCTTCTCGTAGAGCTTGACCGCCTCTTCGAGTTCACTGCCCGCCGAAAGTTTCTCGGCGATCTTCTCAAGCTCGGTGAATTTCGACGCGATCCCGCCCTTTTTTTCCATGGTTCCTCACCAAAAAGTAGAACGATTGTAGCCTGCCGAAAGAAAAAGTCAAGCATTACAATGAACTAAACCGCTTAAAAAACTGAATGTATCCCTTTTGAGCCCTCCGGGATAAAAAGTTGCGCGATGCCCCCGTTGTCGTTATGATGCCACCGCCTTATGGCACGATGGAGAATGGCGATGCCCAAGAAAGAGACCGATGTCCTCTGCAAGATACTCTGCACCCGCTGCGGCAAGGAGGGGTATGTCCCCTTCGTCGCCGACGGCTCGCGCAGTTATTACTGCGCCGACTGTCTTAAAGAATTCAACGCCGAAAAGAAGCGCGGTACCGTCAAGGAGGTCAAGGACCAGAAAGGGCGGTCGCGGTACGAGTTCATCTGCGATATTTGTCTGCGGATGAAACGATCCAGCGAACAGCCCAAGAAAAATCGCGGACAACTCATGTGCGCCGAATGCGCCGAGAAAGAGAAGCGGACCCAGCGGACCGCCGGGCGCAAACGGATCGTGATAGCCAATAAAGAGGACTAGCGGACCTTGTGCGGCGGCACTTCGGACGGCAGTTCCATAGATAATTCAACAAGCCCTTTGAACACGCCGTTCTCGAACCACGGCGCCTGATAGATGAGCTTCTTGACGCCCTTTTTCTCTATCGTGTAGACATGGGGAGCCTTGCTCTCCATCATCGCGCGGATCATCTCCTGCGACGCCTGTTTATGACAATCGAACATGCTCTTGCCCACGAGCGGCGCGTTCTCGGGCGTCTCAAAGATGGCCCGCGCCTTGTCATTGAGATAGAGCAGGATCCCCTTGTCGTCGCTGACGGTCACCGCCGCGCCGAACTCTTTGAAAAAATCGGGCATCATGGCATTACTCCGTTCCGTATATTTCGGTGCGTCGCGCGTCGAAGTCGCTTTTGCCGCACAGCATCATCATGGTGAGCGGGGCGATCTTTTCGACCGCAACGCGCATCAGCCGCGAGGTCTCGCGGATGTCCCACTGGGCGTGTTCATCTTCGCGCAGTGCGGCGAAATGGTAGAGTTCGCGGGCGTTGAGCCGCGTGAGGACCCGGCGCCGGTGGGCGTTGGTAAGGATATAGTCCTTTTCGTCGGGACAGTGTTCGGCGAGCATCGCGTAACACTCTTCGCTCCGGCGGACCGCCGCGTGAAATTCCTTTTCCATTCCTATCTCGACGATGTTCGGCGGCACGGTGACGCCGAGCGTGAGATCGTAGCCCTGCACGATCTGCGTGGTCATCCGGTGGCGCTTGAGCTGGGCGTAGTTGGTGGCGCTGACGGTCAGTTCGTAGAGGAACTCGATGGTCTCGAAGGTGCGGTCGGCGCGGTCCCAGCAGGAACGCTGTGACAACGCCGTACGGACGAGTTGCCGCCGCTGGCCGGGGTCCATCGCGGAAGCCGCCGCGTGCGCCGCCGCATAGTCGCCGCCGCCGTAGCGGAAGAGTATCGCCGCGCAGAGCGACATGTCGGGGCTGTCGGTGTGCGACAGAAGCCGCACGAGTTCGCCGCTCCCCGATGCCTGACGCGGCAGGGCTTCCTGCGCGAGGACAGCGAGTTCTTCGACGCGGCCGGTATCGTAGGCGGTGGGATTCGCGTACTTGATGATGGAGGGGGAAAGCGCGGCCAGCGGCCGGTGCAATTCCTCGGCCAGCGCGCGCACCTCGCCCCGCCGGTCGGCGCGGAGCCGCCGCAGGAGATGTTCGAGTTCGCGGGCATTCATCGTCATCCCGAACTGGGTGGCGGTCGCGAGACTCACCACATAGCGGGCATCCTCTTTGGCCCAGCCGTCGACCGTCCGCTCGCCGTTCTTGGTGGCGACCACCCCGGCGTGTTTGCGGAACAGATGGTTTTTCAGGGCATCATAGAGTTTCTTATAGATCTCGTTCTGGAACTCGACGGTGGCGCGGAACTCCTTTTCAAGCCACGCCGCGACGACACCGGGCGGCAGGATGAAGTCGCCGTCGAGGGTGATGTATCTCTGCGATTTCTCGGTATAGGCGGCGAGCCGGAACTGCTGGACCGCTTCGGCGGCGAGCCGTGAGACGCCGATGATGTCGAGGTTGAACAGGGCGTGTTCGGCGACCGACGCGTGGCCGAGCCCGAAGATGATCGACTCGTTGGACTTCCGCGCCTTATCGGTCGCGGTGCGCGAATCGGCGCGCAGTTCCTCGATATCGCGGGGATCGCGCGAGATGCGGGCGTAGGCGGCCGAAAGCGTCTCGGGGGTCACATTGTCGGCCTCCCAGTGCGCTTTCTCCTTCAGTTCCCGCAGTATCTCGGCATCGACATTGTACCCGGCAAGGACCACCTTCATGAAGCACCCCATCTAAAGTCGGGCGATTATACCGCCCCCGATTCGTAAGGCAAGAAAGAGCTCAACAGGGTGTCCGCCGACCGTTCCCACATCCGCTCACTGTTCACTGCTCACCGCTCACAATTCACGATTTGCATTTTCTCTCAAAGCCGCATATCATCGCGCCGGTTCTATCTTTTTGGCGAGGTTCCCATGACCGCACCGCTTTCCATCGACGCGCTCCGCAACGACATCGTCGGCCGCGACGCCGCCTTCGCGACACCCTACGGCCTGCGGCACCTCTTCTACGCCGACTACACCGCTTCGGGGCGGGCGCTGGGCATGGTCGAAAAGAAGATCGTCGCGATACTGCGCTCCTACGCCAACACCCACACCGAGGACGACCACACCGGCAGTTACATGACGCGGCTCCTTCACGACGCCGAATCGCGCATCAAACGGATGGTCAATGCCGGTCCCGACGGCAAGATCGTGCCGGTCGGCGCGGGTACCACCGGGGCACTCCAGCGGCTACAGGAGATGATGGGGATCTACATCCCGCCGGTCACCCGCGAACGAATCTACGAGACGGTCGAACGGCTCAACTGCGACAGTTGCACGATACTGAAGAAGATAGAGGAATCGACGCCGGTCGTCTTCGTCGGCCCCTACGAACATCACACCAATGAACTGATGTGGCGCGAGGCCTTCGCCAAGACGGTGGTCATCGGCCTTGACCCGCACGGCATGATAGATCTCGCCGATCTCGAACGGAAACTGGCCGACCCCGTCTGGAAAGGGCGCATCAAGATCGCCTCCTTCTCGGCCGGTTCGAACATCACCGGCGTCCGGACGAAGGTTTACGAGATAGCGCGGCTCTGCCACCGCTACGACGCCTACATCTTCTTCGATTTCGCGGCGGTCGCCCCCTATGTCGAGATCGACATGAACCGCGACGCCGACTCCTACTTCGACGCCATCGTCTTCTCACCGCACAAGTTCCTCGGCGGCCCCGGCTCCTGCGGCATCCTCGTTTTCAACAAACGGATCTACCGCGAAGACCTACCGCCCACGGCGGCGGGCGGCGGCACGGTCGACTATGTCGGCTACGAATACCACGACTTCACCAAAGATATCGAAACGCGCGAAACGGCGGGCACTCCGCCGATACTCCAGACGCTCCGGGCGTCTCTCGCCATGGAGGTGAAAGATCAGGTCGGCGTCGAGACCATCGAACGGATCGAACGGGAACACCTGCGCTATTTCATGGAAGGGCTCGCCGCCATTCCGGGCGCCGAACTGCTGGGCGACATCCCGGCCGACGAACGGATCGCGATCATCTCGTTCAACCTGCGCCACCGCGACCGCATCCTCCATCCGCGCTTCGTGACGCGGCTGATGAACGATCTCTTCGGCATCCAGTCGCGCGCCGGGTGCAGTTGCGCCGGTCCCTACGGCCACCAGCTCCTCAACATCGACAACGAGACCTCGCTCAAGTACCGCGACCTCATCAAACAGGGGGTCTGCGGCCTGAAACCGGGCTGGGTGCGGGTCAACCTCCACTACACTTTTACCCACGAAGACATCAATTTCCTCCTCGCGGCGATACGGTTCACCGCGACGCACGGGCATGAATTCCTGCGCGACTACCGCTTCGACATCAATACGGCAGAATGGCGTCATCGTAAAGAGCGGAAAAAGAAGGTCGCCTGTTCGCTCGATGCGCCGATATCGCGCAAGAAGATCGATCTGAAGAAGTTGGGTGAATTGCGGGCGGGCTATCTCGCCGCGGCGCAGGCTGATGCCGACCGGCTGACTGCCCTACCGGCGACCGCCTACCACACCGACGACGCCGAGCTCGAATCGCTCAAATATTTCTATTACTGAAGACTACTTCACCAGTCCCGCGATGAATCCCCACGGTACGAAATAACCTAATCCCCACGACACGAGGTTCGCGCCGTAGGAAAGGACGAGCGGTTGCCACCACCGCTTCGGCCGGAGGAAGAACCAGTACCACGCCGCCTCGATGAGCGGGATGAAGATGAGTTCACGCGACCAGACCGGATCGAACACCTGCAGGATGAACGGCACATCGGGACGCGCCATGATGGTGAGCACCGGTAGAATGAGGATGAAAAGCGGATGGGTCAGACACTGCGCGACCACACCCGCCGCGACGGTGCGTTTGGCGGTCGCCTTGAAGAGGCCGAACCACCGGAACGCGAACAGCACCGGTATCTCTATCGCGAACGACAGAATGAACGCCGTCCCATAGGTGACGGTCAGCGCCGGCCAGTTTATATGCGGCATGAAACCTCGGTAAAAACTACAGGAGGGTCAATGCACAACCGACCTCATCACCACTTGTCTCTTCGACATCGGTATCGCTGTTTTCGTCCATACTGACATAGTCGACATCATACTCCTCTTGATCCTCGTCAGGAGGCGGCGTTTCTCCGTTGATATTCAGAGTCAAGCCGAGAACCATGAACAGGATCAACAACCGCTTTTTCACGACACACCCCCGTTCCTCAAAAATAACGACAGAGTATAACCGGAGCGCAGAAAAGAGTCAAATGGAAATTTTACCCGACGCGCGGCAGTCCGTCGCGTTTCTGTTTGCCGAAGGGGCGGTCGTCTTTCGGGCGCGGGCCGTGCGGTTTGGGCCGCCGGTCATCGCGGCGCCTCTCGGGCGTGGAGGCCGGTTTCGGGTCCGGCTTCGGATCGCTTTTGGGTTCCGGCTTCGGTTCGGGCCGCTGTTCCTTTTTCGGTTCGTGCTGCGGCTTCTGATGATGTTCGTTGCGCGGCTTATGTTCGGGTTTGCGTTCGGGCCGTCTCTCGGGACGGCGTTCCGGTCGCCGTTCCGGTCGCCGTTCTTCGCGGCGCGGCTCCATGTTGGTGAGCGGCACGGTCGAGCGGAAGGGATGTTCTTCGACCACCGGCAGGGCATGGCCGAGGAGTTTGTGTATGTCGCGCAGATACGCTCTCTCGTCGACATCGCAGAAGGTCAGCGCGATGCCTGATAGTCCGGCGCGGCCGGTGCGGCCGATCCGGTGAACATAGGTCTCCGCCACTTCGGGGATGTCGAAATTGATGACATGCGACAGTTCGTCGATATCGATGCCGCGCGCCGCGATGTCGGTCGCGATAAGCACCCGGGTGTGGCCGCTCTTGAAATCGTTAAGCGCCCGTTGACGGGCGTTCTGCGACTTGTTGCCGTGGATCGCCTGCGCCGTGATACCGGCCCGCAGGAGGTCCTTGACGACGCGGTCGGCGCCGTGCTTGGTGCGGGTGAAAACGAGCGCCGACAGGACCGCCTCGTCCTTCAGGATATGGGCGAGCAGGTGCCGCTTGTCGTTCTTTTCGACGAAGTAGACCGACTGCGCGATCACCTCGACCGGGGTCGCCTGCGGCGTCACCTCGACGCGGACCGGAGCGTTCAGGAACGCTGACGCGAGCGACACGATGTCGGGCGGCATGGTGGCCGAGAAGAGAAGCGACTGCCGTTTCTCGGGCAGTTTCGCGATGATCTTCCGGATGTCGTGGACGAAGCCCATATCGAGCATCCGGTCGGCCTCGTCGAGGACGAAGATGCTGATATTGTCGAGTTTGATGAAGCCCTGCCCCATGAGGTCGAGCAGGCGGCCGGGGGTGGCGATGAGCACATCGACGCCGCGCTTCAAGGCTTCGGTCTGGGCAAGTTGACTCACCCCGCCGTAAACGACGGTGCTGCGGATGCCGGTATGGCGGCCGTAGGTCGTGAAACTTTCATGTATCTGTACGGCGAGTTCACGGGTCGGGGTGCAGATGAGCGTCTTGATGGCGCGGCGGCCCCGTTCGTGGCCCCCTTCGATGGAAAGACGCTGAAGGATGGGGAGGGCGAACGCGGCGGTCTTGCCGGTGCCGGTCTGGGCGATACCAAAGAGGTCCTTCCCGTCGAGCACCACCGGGATGGCGCGCGTCTGGATGGGGGTCGGGGTCTCGTAGCCTTCCTCAGCGATCGCTTTGCGCAACTGAGGGATAAGGTTAAGGGTATCGAACGAGTTCGATGTCATGGTCATAGAATGCTCCAAAATCGTTTTTCAAATCACCGATCGGTATGGACAGATACTGCAGACGGAATGCAGAAGCGTCGAACGATCACGCCGCGTTTATAGCACAAGTATGAACAAATAGCAAGGGTTATTTTCACTCCCCCAGCCAGAGGTTGAGTCCGCTCACGATGAGCGTCGAGACCTCGTTGCCCGCGTCGTGCCGCACATAGTCGTAGGTGATGACGGTGCCTACCATGTCTCCGAGTTCCACTCCGTTAAAGGAATACCAGCGGAGGTAACTTCCCTCGTAGCCGAACCCGACCCCCATCGGAAGGGTCGGCGGGAGCGACAGCGTGTACTGCAGTTCAGCATAGTCCGATTCGGGGATGTCGCTTTCGTAGAAACGGACGGTGAGCGTCACCGAATTGTTCCCGTTGAACTGCTCGGTAAAGGTGTCGGTCGTCCAGAACTCGCGGATGTCGGTGGGCGACACGACGATCCGCAGATAGCCCTCGGGCGTCTCGGCGTTGTCGGCGTAGAAGTAGCGGACCATTGAGTCCTTTGACCCGTTGCATTCGCCTTCATGCTTGATCGCGACATCGTTCATCCATGCGGTACATTCGTCGCCGTAGACCCTGAGGTCACAGCCGCACACCGGCGCCGGTTCCTCCGGCTGGGGGCAGTCGGGCGGTTGCGGACGGCAGACGCCGAACCCCATATCACAGACGCCGACTTTCTTCTCGCAGAATTCGTTCTCGCCGCACTCGTCGTTGCGGAAGCAGAGGACATCGCCGTCGCATTCGCCCGCATGGTCGATCACCGCGCCGCTGGCGGCGGCCCAGCACTGGTTGCTGTAGGTATAGTCATCACAGCCACACTGCGGGGCGACGGCGCGGGTCATGAAGCAGTCGGTCGGTCGGTTATCACACTTCCCCATGACCGCCTCGCTACAGGAGCCGAGCGGCTTGGCGCAGAACTCGTCTTCGGCGCACTGATCGTTGGATGTGCAATCGACCAGCGCGTCACTATCGGGTTCCTCATCGGTCATCGGATCGTCGGTGACTATCTCGTCGGTGGCGACATCGTCGGACTGATCTGTCTGATCTGACTGATCCGTCGGATCCGACTGATCGTCGTCACCCGCCACCGTCTGATCGGTCAGGGTGTCGGTGTCGCTCTTGTTCGCCGTCGTGTTGTCGCACGCGACAAACAGCAGAAGCGCAAAAAACCCAATAAAAACAAGTCTCATGGTATTTCCTCCCGCAAAGATAACGCCCTTTAGTGTCCCCCACCCCGGCGGTTTATTATACCATTATATATATAAATGCAACCGCCGTCTCTACTCCCGGTGTTGCTTTTCGCCCCGTCAAGGTCTATTATGCGGTGTTCTCAGTAAGGGAGGAAACCATGTTCCGACCACTTTTCCCGGTATTGCTTTTGATCGCGCTTCTGACCGGTTGCGCCCACTACAGCGAAGCAGCGCCCGCCATGGGCTACTACGACACGGCGCGCAACGGCGTTACCCGGCAGACGGCCGACACGCGCGGTTACGACGGGTACGAGAAGAAAAAGATGGCGGTCACCGGCACGACCACCGCGGCCCCGATGCCCGCCGCTCAACCGATGATGCGCGCTCCGGCGAAGGAAGAGTCCTACGAGTACGACGACGACGAGGCCGAGTACGAGAGCGGATCGGGCGTCGGCGACGCATCGGCCGACTACGACGAGGGCGGCAGTTACGGCGTCGATTCGTACGGCGTCGGCGGCATCAGTGTGTCGGGTCAGGGCGGCGCGAATTACGGCGCGGCGGCCAAGCCTGCCGACAATGCACAGGATACGCCCGTCAGCGACGGCCGGATGGTCATCTACCGCTCCGAGATATGGGCGTCGGTCGACGCGGTGGGCGACGCGGTGAAGAATATCGAGAAACTCGCCGCGGACATCGGCGGCCGCATCGACAGCGTCTCGACGCAGAGCGGCGCGGCATCGGCGACCATCGTCCTGCGCGTTCCGGCGGCGAAGTTCGACGAGGCGGTCGCGCTCATCGAGAAGATCGGCGAGATCACCGGCAAGAACATATCGGCCGACGATGTGACCGAAGAGTTCCGCGACACCGCCCTGCGGCTGAATACCCAGAAGATGATACTCGCGCGGTTCGAGGAACTGCTGAAAAAGGCGACCGACCCCAAAGAGCGGGTCGGCATCCTGCGCGAGATGGAACGGATATCGTCCGACATCGCGGCGCTCGAGCAGCGGCTCAGCTACCTCAAGGATCAGGCCGATTTCTCGACCATCACCCTCTACCTCACCGCCGCGGTGCGCGACGCGGTGAAACGCTACCAGCCCTCGCCCTTCCGCTGGCTGCGCGCCGTCGGCCCCGATTCGTGGCCGGTGGGACACTACAGCGACGACCTCGCCTACGCCAAAGGACCCGACGGTTTCTTCGCGGCGCGCGAGGATTTCGAGGAGCACCGCGACGCGTGGCTCTTCCAGTCGCCGCAGGGAACGGTCCGCGTGCGGCTGACCGAGACCGAGAATTACCCGAAAGCCGACGCCCCGTTCTGGACCGAGGCGCTGACGCTGGAGATGGGCAACCGGCTCTACAAACAACTGGCCGACGAGAAGACGGGACCCTTCGCGACCCGCACCTACGAGGTGCCGGGCGAGCGGCGCTACCTCGTCGGGTTCGCGGCGGTGGAGGATGACCTCTTCATCGTCGAGGCGGTGTTCGATTCGGCGGACGACCATGCGGCGGCGGCCGAGATCGTCAAAAAGTTCATCGGTTCGGTGGAGGTGCGGCCATGAAAAAGATACTCTGGATAGCGCTCCTGTTCGCGGCGCCGCTTCTCTTCGGCGGCGACCGTGCCGAGATGCAGGAGCTGACCTTCTACCTCTCAACGCTCCGTCCCGACGCGGCGGTCCCGGCGCTCAAAGGGCTGGCCGAGAGGTCGGGCGGCTTTGTGGTGGCGCTGAACAACACGACCGTCACCCTGCGGATCCCGGCGGCGAAGCTGGCCGAGGCGCGCGGCGAGATACTGAAACTCGGCATGGTGACCGACCTTGAGGAATACAGGGAGGATCTCACCGCCGCCATCATAGAGCTCAAGGCGCGCATCGCCGTCAAGGAGGAGTACCTGAAAAAGATAGAGGCGATCCTCGCGACCACCGGCGTGCAGGACACCCTCGAGATGGAACGGGCGCTGAGTCAGGCGGTAATGGACCTCGAGGCGTTGAAGGGCGAGCTGCGAATGGACGAACACGACGCCGCGAACGCGATAGTCACGGTCTATGTCAACCCGCAGAATAACGGCATCCGCCCGAAGAATCAGCGCTGGAGCCGCTGGGGCTTCGTCAATACACTCGGCATCCAACCGCTCGTGACGGCGGGGGAGGCGGCGCGATGAGATACCTATTTATCCTTGCACTGCCCTTACTGCTTGCGGCGTGCGCGACGGCGCGGATGGATGTTCCCGCCGGGTTCGCCCACTTCGATAAGGAGCAGTCGCAGTTCCTCATGGCGGCGGCCGACGGCTTCATGGTCCGGGCGCGGATCGCGGGTGGCGGTGACGCGCTCGCCGGCAACCTCGACATCGCGCTGTGGCAGAAGGAGACCGACGGCTTCCTGACGGCACGCGGCTACATCCCGGCGACGAAACGGGAGGTGAAGACCGGCGGCGGGATGACCGGGACGCTGACCGAGTACACTATTCTGTATAATGGAGAAGAGCACCGCTACGCCGTCGCCCTGTTCAGCGACGGGAAACAACTTTTCACCGTCGAGGCGGGCGGCAGCGCCGCATCGTTCGAGAAGCACCGTACGCAGGTCGAACAGGCGATCGCGACGCTCCGCGCCGAATAACGGAGGGACCTATGAAAAAACTCATCGTATCGGCGATACTGCTCTTCGCGCTGGCTCTTCCGGCGCAGGTGATCAACGAGGCGTGGCGGCCCGACGAAGGGCCGGTATGCTACGCCGTTCCGATACTCGACTATTCGACGATGACGGCCAAGGAGATGGCCATCCACTACTTCACCAACCTCGCCCGGATGGGCTACGACTGCGGCACCCCGGCGCTCGAATGCGGCTCCAGCGGCACCCTGCCGCTGTTCGCGCTCGACTTCAAGCTCTCCACCGCCGCCCGCTGGTTCAGCAAACACCTCAACGACACCCCCTGCTTCCAGCACGACACCTGCTGCACCCTCACCCTCGCGGGCGACGAGGTCCAGTGCGTCAGCGGCACCGCCTGCACCAATCAGCCGTGCGACAAGACCTACTGCGCCGGCACCTCGTGGGTCGAACGGATAGCGCTCTTCGGCGCCAGTCCGACCGGCGAGAACCTCGCCGCCGGGAACGAACTGGCCGTATCGACCCTCTGCCAGTGGATGAACTCGCCGGGGCACCGCGACAATATCTGCCTCCCCACCCACACCTCGCTCGGCACCGGCTACCACGGCGGGCAGAACTGTTTCTATCATTACTGGACGCAGGATTTCGGCGGCGGCACACAGAGCGGGCGACTCTATCCCGGCGCCCTGTTCATCGACGGCACCCTCACCGCCGGGGTCGTCGTGAAGACACCTTCGGCCGCCACCGATGCCTCGGTGTTCGTCGACGGAGCCGAAACAACGCTTTCCAACACCTTCGGCACCGCCATCCGCGGCGCATGGAGCGCGGCGGTAGCGGCGGCCGACTGCGCCGCCTACCACTTCACCGTCTCGTTCGCCGACAGCAAGACAGAACGGTTCCCGCCGACCGGCTACCTCTTCAACAGCGAGAATCCCGCGGAATGCGAAGCGCCCGACGGCGACCCCGACAGCGACACCGCGAAACCTGACGATACCACGCCCGACGACGCGCAACCCGACGATCAGCCCGATCAGACCGCCGAGTCCGACCTGCCCGACGGAACGGTACCCGACGAAGAGTCCGACGACCACTCCACCATCCCCTACGACTTCAATCCGGCAAAGGATGACGCCGGGGCGGCTGGCGACACCGACACGGCGCCGTCCGATTGGGATTTCGCGTGGCCCGACACCGATAAACCGTCCGACGGCGGCTGTTCCTGCGCCCTCATTCCGTAAACGGCCCGTTCTCTACTGACACTCCGGTCTATTTTCCTTGCCTTTCCCGCCGCAATTGTTATGCTTTCGTGAATTTGGAGTGAGGGAACGATGATTTTCCGGCTTGTCGCTTCGTGCGTTTTCGCACTTCTCCTTTCTGTTTCGCTCCACGCCGGCGACTCCTTCGTCTCGCTTGAAGGCTACCCCATGGCAACGCCGCTGTTCCCGAACTACATCCTGTTCGAGCAGACCCTCGCCGTGCAGAACGGCCGCATCGGGATGGTGCTCTACCCCGCCCCCGGCGATCCGGCGCTCATTACCCGCGACGACAGCGAACTGTCGCTCTTCGCCGCCTGCGACAGCGCCGCGCTCGACCACATCGAGATCGGCAAGGAGACGGCCGAAGGCTTCGTACCGTTCCTGTCGCTCACCCATAAGTCGTTCCTCCCGGCGGGCAACGGCGTGACCCGATTCTTTTTCGACCTCCCCTACCAACTGCCGCACGGCGTCTACACCCTGCGCGCCGTCATCAACGGACTCCCGGTGACCGTTCCCAACGGCGTCGGCTTCATCGCCGAGAAGCGGATCGCTTTTACTCTCTGGGCCGATCCGCAGATAGAGGATCTGCAGTCGAAGAAGGACATCAATCTCAACTGGAACGATCACTCCTACCCCGGCTTTTCCGACGATCTGCTCGACTACTCGCGTCAGCAGGGGATCATCGCCATCGCCATCGCGCAGATGAGCGCGATGGACACCGACTTCATCGCCTGTCTGGGCGATCTGGTGTTCGGCATCAACCATCAGCGCGAATACGAGGATATCGTCCAGTTCCTCGCAAAGGCCGAGATACCCTTCTTCGGCGTGCCGGGCAACCACGACGGCTACGCGAAGTTCGAGAACGAGAACGACTTCACCACGCCGCTGGAACGCGACGGACTCAACTACTGGCGCGCCTTCATCGGACCCACCTACTCATCGTTCAAGATATTCGGCAAGACGCTTATGATGCTCAACACCTACGACGGCACCGCCGAACGCCGCGCATCGGGCGATCCGATCGGCATCGGCGACAACGGCGCCGCGCCGGTCAGCAACTACGGCGGCTTCCTCTCCGACCCGCAGCTCCTCTGGGCGACCGAATCGTTCGCCGTGGGCGAAGTGGCGATGATGTTCTCGCACCAGCTGCCCATCGGCATGGTCGAGAGCGGTTTCGAGTTCACCCCGATGGAGAAATATCCGGCCAACCGCATCATCGGCGCCTTCGTCGACGAGGAATGGAACATCGAGACGACCGCCTACGACAGTAACATGCTCGACACGATCTTCGCCGAGAGCGGCACCTACAACACCGGCACGCGGCTGTTGGGCGCGATGCTCCCCGAATTCCCGCGGCCGCCGATCTACTTCGCGGGCCATGCCCACCGCGACCGCTACTACCATTTCGAAGCGGGCAGTGAAGTGATCCCCGGCACCGGACTCTTCGCGCCGCAGGAGATCGTCTTCACCCAGACCAAGAGCGCCGCCAGTTCGGGAGAAGCTTACTGGGGCATCCGGCCCATCTATCACGATATCGAGACCGCGACCACCTCCTTCAGCTATCTCTGCGCCGACGACGCCGACTGCAACCCCGACAAAGAGGGCGAGAAGGCGGGGTTCCCCTCGATGCCGCTCGGCAATTTCTGGGTGAACTACACCGCGAGCGAAACGACATCGCTCTACATCGGCGGCAACGGCGTGTCGGTCACGGCGCAGGCCGAGATCGTCAACTTCCTGCCGACGGCGCAGACGGCGCGGCTCCGCTTCGTGATGCCGGCAAAGGAACTCGGGTATCTCTTCGACTCGGCCGAGCCGGTCATCGACGACGCCATGCTCTCGGCCGACCGCAAGACGATGCTCATCACTGCAAAGGGCGAAGTGGCCGCCGGTTCGACCGTCGAAGGGTTCCTCCAGCGGCAGTTCATCAGGAACAGCGTCACCGCCTCGCTTGCCCCAGACACCGTGGCGGCACCCGTTCCGGAGGTCGAATACGAGGAATGGATACCGGGTAATTCTCCGCTGGAGTTCACCGTCACCAACGCGGACGACTATTTCCACCTCATCTGGCACCGCGACGGGAAACCGGTCCGCGATGGTGCCGAGTTCAAGGAGAAGTTCAACCCCTACCATCCGAAAGAGGCCATCGAGCTGCTCTACATCGCCAAGAACGGCGCTTTCGGCATCAAGCAGTTCTCGGTCGATGTGGAAGAGGAAGAGACCGACGATGATGCGCTGTTGTCCGACGATGAGGAGATAAAGGACGAAAGCGACATAAAGGACGAAGAAGCGATATCGGACGACGACCCCATCACGACTCACGACTCACTTCTCACGGATACCGACCCGATCATCAAAAAAGACAATACCGGCTGCGGGTGTACGCTCCTGTTTTAGTGCTTTTTGATTTTTCCGCGTTATACTCCTTCCGTTCACCGTTCAATTAATAGGGAGGAAACCATGAAACGCATCCTTTCGGCGATCATCGTGCTGTGCGCCTTCACCGCCTTCGCGGGCGACTACGGCAAATGCAGTTTCGACTCGAATTGCCACCCCGGCGTCAAGTGTAACTCGGGCGCCTGCGCCGACTCGGCCGGCTCCAAGTGCAGTTTCGACTCCGACTGCGGCGGCAAGGGGGCCAAGTGCAACAGCGGCAAATGCTCCAACGCCCCCGACGGCAAATGCAGTTTCGACAGCGAATGCCCCGGGAAGAAATGCAGTTCGGGCAAGTGCAAGTAGCGTGCCGATGCTCCGCTTTTCCATCGTCATACCGTCGCTGAACCAAGGGCGATTCATCGGCGACGCCCTCCGTTCCATCGCGGGACAGAACCACCCGGCCGTCGAGGTCATCATCCGTGACGGCGGCTCCACCGATGATACGGCCACCGTCGTGCAGGGTTTCGGCCCGCTGGTCACCAAGTTCGTATCGGAGCGCGACGGCGGCCAGTCCGACGCGCTCAACAAAGGTTTCGCGCAGGCGACCGGCGACATCTTCGGCTGGATGAACGCCGACGATCATTACCTGCCGGGTGCTTTCGCCGAGGCGGCGCGCATCTTCGCAGCGAACCCCGATATCACGGTAGTCTACGGCAACTGGGTGACGATAGATGAAGCGGGTCACCCGATCCGGTCGCACCACGCATTAAAGGCGCGCACGCCCCATTTTTCCTACGAGAATTTCGACGCCTACAATCAGGCGATGTTCTGGCGGCGTGAAGCACACGAACGGTTCGGCCGGTTCGATGAAAAACTCCACCGGCTGATGGACAACGACCTCATCCTCGCACTGCTGCTCAACGAGCGACCGGCGCGCTTCCGGCGCACCGACGCCTTCCTCGGCGCGTTCCGCGTCCACGAGGCGCAGAAGACGCCCGATGAACGGTTCGACGCGAAACAATTCGAGGAACAGGCATACCTTGACAAAAAGTATGGTTTCGCGACGGCCGATTCCCTGCGCGGGAAGTGCTACCGCCTCCGCTATCGTTGGCATCAACTCGCCGATTCGCTCGCCGCGGGCGGCCTCAGGTATACCCTCGACAAGGCGCGCACCGGGCTTCGCAAACGGGGCGGCGTGTTGTAACCCATCCCCCTTAAATATGTTCTGAGAAAATAATAGGGCTGGATATTAATAAACTTTTATATCAAAGTCTTTCAGTTTTCTTGGAAGATGATCGTCCAAATTTGAAACCTCATGATCATTCAATTCTATCAATGGAACTCCATACTTCTTGTAAATCTCTATTTTTTTCTTTTTTCGTTCTTCATATTTCTTGTCATTTTCAATACCCCAGTATTCAATAAATACTTTTCCCGCAGGAAGATAAAAATCTGATATCATATCATCTGGAATATTGGGAACTTTTCTCTCATACGCATGTACGATTCCTGAATCATATAAGTAGTTATCAATAATGACCTCTGCTTTTGAGCGGACATAGTGCCCATCTTTTGTTCGGTGCATCGTGGGATAAAGCTTTCTAACATCATCAGATCCTTGATTGGTATTGACAAGCTGTTGAGGCGGGGGAAGCTCCTTGCTTTTTTCCTCATGAGTATCGTGGAACGCCTCTATGATGTTCTTGTTTTGTAAAATACTTTGGGGCCACATGACATAAGCCGTACCTTTTTTATCGTGCTCATAATTTCTTCCTCCAACACTAACGCCAAATTTGGTTACCTTCCAACCATTTGGTCTTTGCCCAACAAAAACTCTTTCAATCAACCCAATCTCCGACAAAATGAGATTAAGCCGTTCTGCTGAGACTCCGAAGTGTTCCCCAATTTTAGTTGAGTTAATAAGTTTTGCGCCCTCTTCCGCACTTTCCTTTGTTTTTTTCTGCACGATTTCTTTGATTTCTTCTTTTTCCCTCGGTTTTTCCGAATCAAACTTTATGTCCTCTGGCCACACTATAAAATCACCATACTGAGAACTTGTTCTTACTTGTCCACCTTTTTGTTTGCCAAGTTCGGTCAGAACCAACTTGTCATTCTTATTCTCAATCCAGCCCAGTGTTTTAAGCCGACCTATAAGGTCATTGTTCGACAGATCCAACTTTTTCGCGAGTTTCGCTGTTGAAATAAGATCCATGAGTTTTCCTCCTGTTGAAAATTATTTCCTCAAATCATCAGGAGAATAAATTATCGGCTTGAGGAAAGCAAGAAATACGAAGGTTGCTATTTCTTGACCGGCGCAAATAGTTTTTCCCTTTTCATAAAAACGACAGGAGAGCCGTATATACCACCGGACATAGAATCAAGGGTATGCGACACATCCCATTCTTCGCCCAGTTTACTTGTCCAAAGATTAGGACCGATCTGTCTTGCCGCATGAGTCGGTATGCCTTCTTTTTCGCGCTTTTCAAAAATAGCCACTTTCTCAAAGCCTTCTTCATAAGAGCCATTCAAACAGAGCTCATATCCATAAAGACGGTAGAATGAAATAAACGCCTCCAGCGTTTCCTCTCTTTTTATTGTGGCAGGCCAAAACATGTAGGGACCTGGCCAACACCAACGATTATCAATCTGTGCCGCCCATGCAATACAATTGTAGAGCGGTGTTTGCGGGCTGGTTATTTTGAACGGCTTCTCTTTAGATAAGGGAAACTCATTCGGGGATATCTTTGTCATACAGGACCTTGTTGCGATTCCACCACTCAAGCCAATCCGCCGTCATAGCTAAAAGATCACCAGCATGTTCGTCAGATATGGGATTTTCATGAGTAATACAAAAAAGAGCATAAAACCAATGATCCGGCCTCGTCTCTAACTCATGTATCAGAACGGGCACAACCTCTTTACCTAGTGCAATGATCTTTTGATAGTGCAGATTCTCAAATCTGTCCGACAGCGATGACGAAAATCGCGTTTGCTCCTTAAGTTTCTTACGATACTCTTCAAAAGCAAATTTTACTCGAGAACGCGTAATCTCTTTCGATGTTACGGTTCCGTGGAACTCATCGCGCGCTTTCTTGTCGAAATCCCACCAGCCACCGGTAATGGTAGATATCGCCGATGATTGAGAGCCAGAGGTCAATTCAAATTGGCAGGTACTCATCTGAATAGCCTCCGCGTATTATCGGTAATACACGACTCGAAGACCTTGTTTTTGATCTCTCTTAACTGCGCAAAACACTTTATCATGTCCTCGGTAGCGCAAGAGGGACCATCTATAAAGGTATCAATATCTAATATAAACACAGGGGTTCCATCCTGTTTCGGGCCAACCGTTTCCGTAATGACCGCATCAATGTTCTTTTCCTTATCAACTTGAACATGGGTCTGTAGAAAAAACCCCTTAAATATCTGTGGGAGCGAAGGCGGAATAGGAGGCATATTCGAAATATAGTCCTGAAACTTAAACCCGGGATCATCAAAGGGCAATGCAATCTCGTTCACATATCTGATCGCCATTCTGTTTATTGTTCCGTGCCCCACATGTTTTCTGAAGAAAGACCAACCTTCCATTGCTTTTTGAAAGAAATCATTCCAGTGCGTGTATGGGGCAAGCATGTTGAACGAAAAACCATCTTCCCTAAGCTGAACCAGCATCTTTTTGTTTGCCGACCAGAAAAAATAGCCACTAACACGACTCGTTGATTCTGATGTTTTCTCTCCCTTTTCATTAATGCTGATTCTTTCCTCAAATTTTCTCTGCGTTTTTTTATCCGGATACAAAACCGAAAAATCCGTTGAGAGCCTTTCGGCTTTTTCTTCAACCTCAACTTCGGTCAACAGCGGTAATATTCTTATGTCTAGTATCGCTTCTCTTGCCGGTGCATTTTTATAGGTTTCCATGGTCGCCCCCTAAAAAACAATTGACGATACTTTATCTCGGACAGGAATTCAATTTTTTCAGCGGTAGCTTTCTGACTGACTGTATCTACTTCTTGACCGGCTTGCCCATCGGCATCGAAGCGGGCTTGCCGGGCATGAGATCGGGCTTGGCGAGTTTGTTGTAGTAGTATTCCGAAAGCCCGAAGACGCCGCCATCCTTCCGGATGAGATAGTCGGGCTTCTCCTTGAGTTTCAGCCCCGGCAGTTCGAACGAGGCGCTCTCGCCGTTCTTGAACGAAACGGTGACCTTTCCCTTCGCCAATGATTCCTTTTTCTTGTCCTTCTCTATCTCGGCGACCGTTTCGGGCGGGGTGTCGATGAAGGAACTCACCCGCAGGCCGCCGACGGCGGTGAGGAGCGACTTCGCCTTCTGCGGATCGGCGCCGTCGATGCCGGTGACCAGTGCCTCGCCCTTATCGTCAAGCGTCACCGCGACCTCGGGCTGACCGACAAGCGTGATCTTCACCGATGTCACATCGGCCGGTTCCTGACCGGGAAAGAGCTTCCGCTCGCGCCATTCGCCGTCGTAGCGGGCGAAGGTGAAGCGGTCATTGCTGGGCGACAGATATATTTCGTTGTCGAACTTGAGGGGAAGCCGCGCGCCGGCCGGCTGGCCCATGACGATGGTCTTTCCCAGCACCGTCACCTCGATCGCCTTGTCGAAGCCGTACTTCTTCTTCGACTCCTCGGTGAAGGGACCCACCTTGTGGCCGAAGCGCAGTTTCGGCAACGCCTCGACCGCCTTATCGACCAGCGTCTTGTCGGCCGGGAAATTATCCTTATCCTTCACCACCCACTTGTCGCCCATCTTGGCGAGCGTCACAGAGGTGTTCTTTTCGGTGTCGGCGATCTTGAGTTCGGCTATCTGATCTTTGGTCAGTCCGGGGAAAAGCGACTTGTTCTCCAGTTCGATGTTCTTCTTCACCGTCTGATCATCGAGGTAGCCTTTCAGCATAAACCCGCCGACCAAGAGCGCCAGTACGCAGAACAGTATGATATTGCGCTTGCTCATATCAGACCCTCCCTGACCGTTTGTTTCTCATCATCATCCGCAGAATGCCGAAAAGGATGACCAACAGCGGCATCAGCAGCGTACCGACCCAACGGATGATCTCCTTTTTCGCGTCGGTGATGTCGGCGTCAATGAAGACATACCCCTGATCGCGCGACCGGATCCCCGCCAGTTCGGTCGAATTGGTGAGGTGATCCATCATGTTGATGAAG
Source organism: uncultured bacterium (assembly GCA_937871295.1). GTDB lineage: Bacteria > UBP6 > UBA1177 > UBA1177 > JAKLFG01 > CALMRE01. The sequence goes on from CALMRE010000159.1 coordinate 43,765, forward strand.
AACATCCCGTTGGTCTGGAAGTTACGCATGTTGCGGTCGAGGATGAATTCCGGCGTACCGATGAGGAGCACCTGTCCCGGCGTTTTGCCTTTCGCGGCAAAGGTCGGGGCGTCGGCCTTGGCGGGAAGGCCCCCGGCGGCGAACGAACTGGGGAAGAGCCCCGACGCGAGGACCGCGAGGTTGAAGACCTTGAAGTCGCTCGACGGCGGTTCGGTTATCTGGTCGGGCATCCCCATGACGGCGCCTTTCTGCTCCCAGCTCTTACCCGACGACTTGGCGACCACGGTGTAGGTCACCCCCTCCTTTTCAACGATATCGATGGAGGATGAGAAGGTGAAGGCGAGCGTCCCGATCTCGCGCAGGAAACCGGGCAGTTCGGGCGCCATCTGCTGGGCGCCCACCTTTATCCAGAGCGGATAGGGCTGAAGGTAGCGCATGTTGCCCGACGGGATGAGCGCCGGGAAGTTGTAGGCGTCGAAGACCATGTTGCCCTGCAGTTTGAGGCCCCACGCTTCGAGCATGTTGCCGTAGTTGATGCGCCGCTCCTGTCCCATCATCTGCTGTCCGAACCGCATACCCGACTGTAGGATGACGAGCGATCCGCCGGAAAGGACGAACTGGTCGGCGACATATTTTTCCCAGTCGGTGAGATTGTCGGCCTCGTGGATGACCAGCACCTTCGCCCCGGCGGGAAGTTGGTCGCCATCCTTGAGCTGGACCTCCTGCACCTCGTACTGTTCGCGGAGCGCCTGCGCCACCGCCATGGTGTCCTTCGTTATCGAATGACTCGGCGGTATCTGACTCTGTAACTGCGCCATCATCTGCGGGTCGAGTCCTTCGGGAAGTTTCACCTCTTTATTAAGGAAGACGATGGTATCCTGCTTTTCACGCGTCAGTTTGATGACGGCGCTCATCAGTTGATATTCGAGGTCCTTGATCCCCATGACCACCGGAAGGATCTCGCTTTTTTCCTGATAGTAGATGGCGATGCCCATATAGATCGCCTGAACCTCTTCCTTGTTCTTGCCGATGACATTGAGATTCACTTTCTCGATGCCCGCCTTCTTGGCATCCTCTTCGATGTTCGGGTCCTTTTCGGGAACGAGGATGGAGAGTTCGACATTGCCCTTACCGTAATTCTCGAACTCCTTGAGGATGTCGAGGATATCGCGCTTGACCGGCAGGACGCGCGGCGGCAGTTCATCGGAGATATAGAACTTGAGGTGGATGGGCGACTTGAGCTCGGTCAACAGTTTCCGGGTCGAATCGCTCACCGTGTAGATGCTGCCCCGCGTGAGATCGAGCCGGAAGAACCAGTAGGAGGAAAGGATATTGGCGAAGAGCACTATCCCGGTGACGAGCAGTATGGCGATGAGGGCGTCTGTTTTTCTTCTTTTCATGGCGTCCTCCCTACCAGTTGCGCGCTTCAAGCGACTTGACATTGTAATAGACGAACAGCCCGATGAGAGAGAAATAGAACAGCAGGTCGCGCGAATCGAGTACGCCGCGGCCGATGCTCTGGAAATGGTAGTTCAGCGAGAAGTTCCGCACCACCTCGGCGATGAGGTTCGGGAAAACCGAATAGACCGGCTCGGTCCCGATGATGAGGAGAAGGAACAGTATCACGGCGGTGAAGAGGAAGGCCGTTATCTGGTTGGCGGTGAGCGAACTCACGAAGTTGCCGATGGCGACATAGGCGGCGGCGAGCAGGAGCGCCCCGAGGTAGCTGGCCACGACCGTCCCCCAGTCGAGCGGCCCGGTGACCGCGACCAGCAGCGGAACGATGAGCGTCAGCAGTATCGCGATGCCGACGAAGGCCGCGCCGGCGAGGAATTTACCGATCACCAGTTCGGTATCGAGCGCCGGCATGGTGAGGAGCACCTCCATCGTGCCGCTTTTCCGTTCTTCGGCCCACGACTTCATCGTGACGGCCGGGACGAAGATGAGGAATACCCACGGCATGACGCCGAAGAAATCGTTCATCGACACGATCCCCTGCAGGAAATAGACGCGGAAGAAGAGGAACGAAAGGAGTATCAGGAACAGCGTGAAGAAGATATAGGCGATGGCCGAGTTGAAGTACCCGAGCATCTCTTTGCGGAATATCGTCAGTGTGCTTCTCATCCGTTGCCTCCTTCGATAAGTGACAGGAAGGTGTTCTCGAGCGACCGCGATTCGAGGTGTATCTGGGCGAGGTCCCAGTTTTCCGCCACGGCGGCGCGGAATATCTGATTCCCCGTCTCGCGCTCCCCTTTCGTTTTCACGCGGAAGGTATCGTTCGCCACGCGGCTGACCGCCGCAACGCCCGGGATCTTCGCCAGCGCGTCGGCGACCGTCCGTTCATCCTTCGCGGTCAGGAACTCGATGCGGAAGATGTTGTGGCCGCTGGAGCGCTCTTTCAGATTTTCCAGCGTATCGTCGGCCACGATCTTCCCCTGATTGATGATGATGACGCGGCTCGCCACCGCTTCGACCTCCGAGAGGATGTGCGAGCAGAGGATGACGCTTTTTTCGCGGCCGAGGTCGCGGATAAGGCCGCGGATCTCGGTTATCTGTATCGGGTCGAGTCCGTTGGCCGGCTCGTCGAGTATCAGTATCTCGGGGTCGTGAATGATCGCCTGCGCGAGTCCCACCCGCTGCCGGTAGCCTTTGGAAAGATGGCCGATGATGCGGTGGCGCACATCGACTATCGCGCACCGTTCCATCGCCCGCTTTTTGGCCGCATCGGGATCGGCCACCCCCCGCATCTGCGCGACGAAGGTGAGGTATTCCTCGACCGTCATGTCGGTGTAGAGCGGGTTGTTCTCGGGCAGATAGCCTATGGCGTTGCGCGCCGCGATGGGATCGTCGACGATGTTGCGACCGTGGACGCGGATATCGCCCGTGTCGGCCGGCATGTAGCCGATGATCATCTTCATCGCGGTGGTCTTCCCGGCGCCGTTGGGGCCGAGAAAGCCGAGGATCTCACCCTTGCGCAGGGTGAACGAGGCATCGGCGACCGCCCGGATGCGGTCGTAACTTTTCGATACCCCGGTTACCGTGATCAGTTCCGTCATGCAGTGACCTCCGTATCAGGAATAGAGCATTTTTCGCCCATTGAACAACGGTGCGTCAGGATTTATTCCGGCGCGGCGGGAAACGGCCCGTGCGGACCTCGTCGCGGTACTCTTCGAGCGCCGTAGTGACCAGCCGGTCCATATCGGCATATTTCTTAAGAAACGATGGATTGAAATCGCCGTTCATCCCCAGCAGATCGTAGATGACCAGCACCTGCCCGTCGGTCGCGGGGCCCGCCCCGATGCCGATGGTCGGCACGGCGACCTCGGCCGTTATCGCGGCCGCCAGATCGGGCGGAATGGACTCAAGCACTATCATGACGGCGCCGCTGCGTGCCAGCACCCGCGCCCCTTCGGCGATAAGTTCGCGCTCTGCCTGACTTTTCCCGCGCTTCTGGTAGCCGCCGAAGAGGTTGACATACTGCGGGGTGAGTCCGACATGGCCAATCACCGGGATACCGAACGAGGTAAGCCGCGCAACGAGCTCGGCGACCTCGCTTCCCCCTTCGACCTTCACCGCCTCGGCCCCCGCCTTCATGAGGGTGACGGCGCTTTCGACCCCCTTTTCGACCGCCGCCTGATAACTGCCGAAGGGCATGTCGGCAATGAGAAAGGGCGACGGCGCGCCGCGGCGGACCGCGCGGACATGGTAGGCGACCTCTTCAAGGGCGACCCCGAGGGTGCTCTCCTCTCCTTTTATCACCATGCCGAGGCTGTCGCCCACCAGCAGTGTCTCGATACCCGCATTTTCGGCGAGCCGGGCGAACGAGGCGTCATAGCAGGTGGTCATGACGATGGGCGCGGCGCCCTTTTTCCTCAGCAGATCCGGCAACGTGACTTTCTTCATGGAGGATCCCTCTCTACTCGAAATAGAGCGCTTTGATGATCTCGTCGAACGAGGTCTGGCCGGCGGCGAGTTTGCGTATCGCCGAGTCGCGCAGGGTGATCATGCCGTCCATCACGGCGTTCTGACGGATCTCGTCGGTGGTGGCGCGGGTGGCGACCAGCCGCGAGGTCTTCCCGGCGACCGGCATATATTCGATGATGGCGGTGCGCCCCTTGTAGCCGGTGAAACGGCATTTCACGCACCCCTCGGCGTCCTTTATGCGGTAGGTGTTGTCGAGCGCCAGTTTGAGCATCACCTTCTCGTCCTCGGTCATGTCGCGTTCGAACGAGCAGTGCGGACAGAGTTTGCGGACGAGCCGCTGGGCCAGTATCCCGCTCAGCATCGAGGCGAGGAGGAACGGCTCTATCCCGAGGTCTATCATCCGCTCGACGGTCGATGCGGTGTCGTTGGTGTGGAGCGTCGAGAAAACGAGGTGGCCGGTAAGCGCCGCCTGCACCGCGTTGTCGGCCGTCTCCTTGTCGCGTATCTCGCCCACCATGATGATGTCGGGGTCCTGCCGCAGGATGTGCCGCAGCGCCGAGGAGAAGGTGATCCCCGCCTTGGTGTTGACCCCCATCTGGTTTATCTCGTTCATCACGATCTCGATGGGATCCTCGATGGCGACGATGTTGACATCGGGCTTCGCGAGCTCCTTGAGGGTCGAATAGAGCGTGGTCGATTTGCCGCTCCCGGTCGGGCCGGTGACCAGCAGCATGCCGTAGCCTTTCTTGAGCGCGATGCGCCACGCCGCCAGTTGCGCCTCGTCGAACCCGATCTCCTCGAGCGGCCGGATGAAGTAGCCCGATTCGAGTATCCGCAGGACCATCTTCTCCCCGTAGATGACCGGGATGGTGCTGGCGCGCAGTTCGACCTCGCGCTTCTCGTCGAGCACCAGTTTGATGCGGCCGTCCTGCGGGCGGCGCTTTTCGGCGATGTCCATCCGCGCGAGCATCTTGAGCCGCGAGAGGAACGACGCATGCGCCTCTATCGGGAAACTGTAGATGGTGTGCATCATACCGTCGAGCCGGAACCGGATATGGGTCTCGTCGCGCTTCGGTTCGATGTGAATGTCGCTCGCGTCCTGTTCCACCGCGTAGCGCAGCATATAATCGACCGCGTTGACGATGTGCTTGTCGTCGAGTTGCCCCCCCTCGGATATCGAGGTGAGCTGTTCTATCGACGCGTAGGTGTCGCGCACCTTCTCTTTGGCCGCCGCCTTTATCGACTTCTTGAAGCCGAAGACATCGCCGAGTATCTTGTCGATGTTGGTCGGCGACGCGACGACCGGATAGATCGGCTTACCGGCGGTCGCCTGCAGTTGGTCGATGATCTCCATGTTGAAGGGATCGGCCATCGCCACGACTATCGCGCCGTTCTCCTCGTACAGCGGCAGGACCAGATGACCGCGGCCGTAGGGAAGCGAGATGATGGAGGTGACCATCTGCGAATCTATCTTGAGCGGGTCGGGCACCAGATACTCACAGCCGGCGCGACCCGCGACGAGTTTCAGCATCTTCTCCTCGTCGAGCGCCAAGCCCTCGTCGCGGAACATGGTCATGACCAGATCGGTGACGAACGGCTCCTTCTTGAAGCGGTCCTTGTAGAGCCCTTCGTAGTAATCGCGTTTGTTGGTGAAGAATTCCCGCTTGTCGCGCGCAAGGAGTCCGTACTCCTCGAGCAGATCGAACACGAAGTCGAGCGAAAGCGTTATCTGCATCCGGTCACGCCACGGCGTCCCTGACCGCCGAGATGATGGTGGCGAGCCGGGTCGTCTCTTCGCGCGCCTTGGCGACCTCGGCATCCTTCGCCGCGACCGTCTTTTCGAGTTCGGTTATCTTTCGGGCGACCAGTTCCAGTTCCGCGGCCTTCTTTTCGAGCGTCCCCTTTTCGGCAACGAGCGCCTCGATGCGGGTCTGCAGTTCGGTTATCTGCACCTCGGAGGCGGCCGCCTTTTCAAACACTTCGTCGTGCTTCTTCTCGAGTTCCGCCAGTTTCGCCGCCAACTCGTCGCGCTCCTTGTGGGCCGCGTCGCGGTCGTCGCTTATCGTGGAGAATTGAAGCACCGTCTCGCGCAGTTCGCCCAGTTCCTTCTCGGACGCCTCGTGCTTGGCTTTCAACTCCTCGTGCTGTTTTTCCAGTTGGCCGGTCTTGTATTTGGCGCTCGCCGAATCGATCTCGAGACTGTCCTTTTCGGCCTGCAGGACCTCTATCTTGTCGGTCTTTATCTTGAGTTCGTCGGTGAGCGGCTTCATCTTCTCTTCGTAACTCGCCTTGAGTTCTTCGGTCAGCCGCTTGGCCTCCTCCTGCGCCTCCTTGAGTTTCTTTTCGAACTCGGCCTGCGTCTCCTGCACCCGCGCGGCGGCGGCGGTCTCGGCATCGGCTATCCGCTTCTCGATCGCGGACTTTTCGGCAAGGAAGGCGTCGTGTTCCGCCTTCATCTTCTCCATCTCTTTTTCCGACGCCTTGACCTTGTCCTTCATCTCCTTGTTGACGATCCGGAGGTCGTCGAGTTCATCCTTGGCTTCGTCATATTTCTTTTTCAGTTCCTCGGCCTGTACCGAGGCTCCCTTCATCGCGCGCTCCGACTCCTCCTTGAGTTGCGCCTTGAGCTGTTCGAGCGACTGGGAGACCTGCGTCTTCTCGTCGTCGGCGTTGCGCAGACGATCCTGTTCGGCCGAGAGTTCGACCTGCAGTTTCTGCACCGTCAGTTTGAGCTCCTTTATCTCCGCTTCGCTCTTGTCCATTTCGGCCGACATCTCGTCGGTGCCCGCCATCTTCTTCTCCAGTTCGCGGACCTGCGCCGCCTTGGAGGCGAGCGCCTCCTTTATCTCGCCCAGTTCGGAGGAAAGTTTTTCGTTCTCGCCCTGCGTCTTTTCAAGTTCGGCCCGCACCGCGATGCTTTCCTCGGCGTTCCCTTCGCGCCGCTTGGCATCGGCTTCGAGTTTCTCCAGTTTCTTTTTCAGCGCCTCGTTCTCCTTGGCCAGTTCCGCCGCCTTGCCGTCGCCGGCCGGGGCCGCCGGGGCCGCCGCGACACCCTCCTCTTCCGCCTCATCGCCGTCGATGAACGGCAGGAGCGCATGGGCCGCCGCCAGTATCGAATCGGTCTCCTGCGGCAGTTTCATATAGTAGTCGGCCGCGAAATCGAGCGAACGGTGCTTATCGAAAGTCTGCTCGGTCGCCTCGCTGGACAGCAGCAGGATCGGCGTCTGCCGGTACTCGGCTATCTCGCGGACCTTCTTGCACAGCAGGAATCCACCGAGGCTCGGGTTCTCGGCGCGGATGATGAAGAGGCTGATCGCGCCGGAACCGAGGTGCCCCGACATCTCCTCCTCCGCCTTCGCGGTGTGGACCGTGAAGCCGAACTGTTCGAACGCCTTTTTCAGCGTCTTGGCGTGTTTGGTGTCGCTCTCGTAGATCAGAAGGTTTTTTTCGGCCATGGTGTCCCTCTTCCGTTTCCGTTATCGTTTCCCTACTTTCTCGCTATCCCTTTGAGCGCCGTGGTTATCGCGCCGATCGAACCGAAGCCCTTCGAGCGGAGGATGCTCATGAGCGCCGGCCCGCCCAGCGGGATAAGTCCCAAATAGCCCTTCATCGTCAGGCGGAACGCCCCCGACAGTATCTTGAGGTCGATATGGGGGCGGTACTTCTCGTGGTAGTAATTCTCGGCGAAGTAGAGGATGATCGCATCGGCCGTCTGCGGGTTCGCGGCGAGGAAATCCTCCAGCATCGCGGCGGGCAGAGTGATGTCCATATCGACCTCGACCCGCTCCGCGGAAGGATAGGCGGTCAGTTCGAGTCCCCCCTTCGCCTTGCGGAACAGGAGGTCGGTGTCGGGCAGGACGCGGAGTTTTATCGCGGCGCTGTTGCCGAGACTCTGGACTATCTTTTGGGCGCCGGGATTGATCCGGCAGAATTCTTCAAGACGCTGTCGCATGGGGAGTGATTCACCGTATCTTCAAGACCATAAAGTTCCATTTCTCTACCATATAATAAAGGGCTTTGCAAGAAATTAGCGGCGGCTGCCGTAGAGCCATTCCTTGAGGCGGTTCGGCGCGATATCGGGGTAGAGACGCGTCAGCAGGGCAAGGGCGTCCTTCACCGAAAGGGTATCAAGGATGCGGTCGCGCTCCGGATCGTCGGGTGGTAGGGTGCGCGGCGGGGCGATGCGGGGCGCTGCGACCACGGTGAACTCCCCTTTTTCCGTAACGGGTGCTCCGGCGTAGACGAAGACCTCTTCAAATTCCTTGGTCAGTTCGCGGCAGACGACCACCCGCTCACAGCGCGACGCGAGCAGTTCCAGCAGGTCGGCGGCGCGGTTGGGCGACTCGTAGAGAACCACCGGCAAGCCGCCCGCAAGGAGCGTTTCGAGGTCGCGCACCCGCTCCGCCCCTTTCGCCGGCAGGAAGCCGCCGAAAAGGAACCGGTCGGCCGACATCCCCGACACCGAAAAGGCGGCAGCGGCGGCCGACGGACCCGGAAGCGGCGAGACGCGGATACCGCGGTCGAGCGCCGCGCCGACGAGGTATTTCCCCGGATCGGATACGGCGGGGGTCCCGGCATCCGATACGAGCGCGAGCAGTTTGCCCTCCGCAAGAAGCGTCAGATAGTGTTCCAGTTTCCCCTTTTCGCTGAACTTATGGTACGATTCGACCCGCGTGGAAATGCCGTGTCGGACACAGAGTTTCGCCGTCTGGCGGGTATCTTCGGCAAGGATGAGGTCGCACGAGGCGAGCACCGCGCGGGCCCGCTCCGAGAGGTCGCCGAGGTTGCCGATGGGGGTCGCCGTGACGAAAAGGGTGCCTCTCATCGCAGTCCCACCGCCGGGAAGGCATCCTCGAGATAGTCCATCTCGTACTTGCCCTCAGCGCCGACCAGCGCCGCCACATCGAACCGGATGCGGGTCTTCTGCAACCGCACGCCGTGCGTCTGCGCCCAGTAGAGCGCCGTTTTCACGATATGCCGTATCTTCTGCGGGTGTATCGTTTCGGCGGGGGTGCCCCCTTCCCAGAACCGTTTTTTCCACGAACGGACCTCGACGAACAGGAGCAGATCCTCTTTCCGCGCGACGATATCAAGCTCGCCGCCGCGCACCGTGAAGTTGCGGTCGGCTATCGTGAAGCCTCGCTTTTCGAGGTGCTTCGCGACGAATTCTTCGGCGTCGGCGCCGCGCTGGCGGGTATTGCGCTCTTCGGCCGGTCCGTTCATTTGTCCATCCCTTTCCGGAAACGATCCATCTCCCGTTTCTGATCCTTTTCGCGCAGGGTGGACCGCTTGTCGTACTGCGCCTTGCCGCGGGCGAGGGCGACCTGCACCTTGGCACGGCCGTGCTCGTCGAGATAGAGTTCGAGCGGGATGACGGTGAAGCCGCGCTCTTTGACCTTCTGCGCCCATTTGAGGATCTCGCGCTTGTGGAGGAGCAGTTTGCGCGACCGGTCCTCGGCATGGTTCCAGCGGTTGCCGTAGACATAGGGGGCGATGTAGAAACCGACGAGGAACGCCTCCCCGTTCTTGATCTCGATGTAGGAGTCGCGGAAGGCGACATCGCCGTCGCGTATCGACTTTATCTCGGTCCCCATCAGGGCGAGCCCCGCCTCGAATTTCTCGAGCATCTCGTACTCGTGATAGGCCTTTTTGTTGCGCGCGACGACTTTCTTGTCGGCCATGTATTCCCTCCGTGCGGGGCCATTATACACGGAAGGGGCCGTTCGTGAATAAATTTCTTCGGCGGGGGTTGTTTTTTGCGCGCGCCGTGTTAGTATGTGCCGCTCCCATCGTTCACAAGGAGGTTTGTCATGTCGAAGTTCATGCCCGTGGTCCTGCTGGCCGCCACCCTGCTGTGGTGCGCCTGCGACAGCGATAAGAAGGATACGGCCGACGCCGATACGCCGGCCACCGACACCGCGACCGATGAGGACACGCTCCTCCCCGACGACGACGAGGTGACCGATCCCCTCGCGGCGCTTTTCGGCGAGCCGGTCCTCAATCCCTCGGGAGCGGCGCCGCTCACCGCCGAGATACCCTTCACCCCCGACATTGTCGGCTCTCTCGCCCTGCGGGTCGAGTGTCCCGCGCTGGAGGGGGCCGACCCCTACGAGAAGGACTTCGACTTCACCGTCGGGAAGACGATACCGATCCCGGTCATGGGGCTCTACCCCGACTGCGCCAACCTGCTTACGGTCACCGTATTCGACGGCGAAGGAACGGAGCGGGGCACCCGCGAGTTCACGCTGACCACCGCCCCCGCGCCGGAGGACTTCCCCACCGCCACCGTCGTCGGTTCGTACGCCGGTGACGCCTTCACCTTCGTGGTCTACTACCTGACCCGGGCGTCGGAAGAGGAGCCGGAGGAGAACGGCGGGGTCGAGACGGTCCCCGGCATCGTCCCCGAATTCATCGGCATCATGTTCGATAAAAAAGGGCATATCCGCTGGTATTCGGAACTCGCGTACAAAAAGATCGCCGCGATCGAGATCATCGACGGCTACATCTACGGCAGCGACTGGGGCGCCGAGGCGGGGGTGCTCTGGTGGCACGATTTCATGGGGAGGACCGGCGGGTCGATCGATCTGGGCGAACTCGGGTTCCTGTGGATACACCACGATGTGGTCAAACTGCCGAACGGGAATCTCCTCCTGACCGCCGACCCGATCACCAACGACTATATCGAGGAATACCTGATCGAGGTCGATCCGGTCGCCGGCACGGTGGTGAAGGAATGGGACCTGCGTCCCGTCTTTCCCGATGTGGCCGATCTCTACCGCGACATACCGCCCACCAGCGCCGATGTCTACGGCATCACCAACGATCCGATACACTTGAACGGCATCGTCCACGATCCGGCCGACGACGGAATCATCGTATCCTCCCAGCGTTCCGGCGTGGCAAAACTCGCCGCCGACGGCACCCTCAAATGGTTCCTCGCCCCCCACCTGACCCGCTACATCGACGACGCCGACGCCGACGGGGTGAGCGACAGTTTCATGGTCAACTACGACCCGAGCAACCAGATGACCTGGATCGGCGACTACACCGGCGCAACCTACACCGATGACCGGATGCCCTGCGGCGGAGAACCGGCGGAAGGGACCTATCCCTTCGCGTTCTCCTACGGCGAGTTCCTGCTCCGGCCGCTCGACGGCGCGGGCGCCCCGATCGCCGACGAAGAGGTTCTGCGCGGCTTTGTCGACGGGACCGATTTCCGCTGGCCCTTCCGGCCGCACGCCCCGCTCCTGACCGCCGACGGCACGCTGATGCTGTTCGACAACGGGCTGGCGCGTAATTTCACCATCATCAATAAAGATACCTTCAGCCGCGCTGCCGCCTACCGCATCACCCCCGACGAGGACGGCTACGGCGGGACGGTCCAGCAGACGGCCGAATATATCCTGACCCACGACCCGCTGTGGCACCGCTTCAGCGCCGCGGTCGGCGACGTCGACCTACTGCCCGACGGCTCGCTCCTCATCGCCTCGGGCGCGCTCGGCTCCGCCTTCTACCCCGACCTCATCATGGCCCAGTACGGCGACGGCACACGCGGCGCCTACATCGCGCAGGTCGACGCCGAGACCGGCGACGAGATCCATTCGCTCCTCATCGAACGGGTCATCTCTGAAGACTATCCCAACGCCCCCTTCAGCGTCTACCGCGCCGAACGGGTCGATCCCTACGCGAACTTCGCCCTGCCGGAGGGGTTGAGCGGCGCATGGTGAAGTTCCTCTGCATATTCGTATGGGCGCTTTTGCTTCCTTGCGCCTGCGACAACGGCGGCGCGCCGAAAGACGATACGCCGATTCCCGACGAGGACGGCATCGTCGACCCCCTCGCGGCGCTTTTCGGCGAGCCGGTCCTCAATCCCTCGGGAGCGGCGCCGCTCACCGCCGAAATACCCTTCAACCCCGATCTGCCCGGTATGCTCACCCTGCGGATCGAGTGTGCGACTGTTGAGAGGGCGGAACCGTATGAAAAAGAGTTTTCCTTCACCGTCGGAAAGACGATACCGATACCGGTGATGGGGCTATATGCCGACTGCGCGAATACCGTCACGATCACCCTGTTCGACGGCGAAGGGACGGTGCGCGACACTCGCGAGTTCACGCTGACCACCGCCCCGACGCCGGAGGACTTTCCGACCGCCACCGCCGTCGGCTCGTACGCCGGCGACGCCTTCACCTTCATCACCTACTACCGGACCCGTCTTCCGCAACCCGAAGAGGAGTTTCCCGATGACCTTCCCGAGGTCATCAATAACACCATTCCCGAGATCACCGGCATCATGTTCGACAAGCGCGGCCGCGTTCGCTGGTATTCCGATCTTCCCTACGAATTCCTTTTCCCGATGGAATTCATCGACGGACATCTGTACGGTGGCGACTGGGCCGCCGACATGGGGTTGGTACAGTGGTACGACCTGATGGGAAGGCGACAGGGCACCATCGATATCGGCACCCTCGGATACCTGCGGGTCCACCACGACATTCTGAAAAAGCCCGACGGCCATTTCATCATCACCGCCGACAAGATCGGCAACGACTATATCGAGGATCATCTGATCGAGGTCGACCCTATCGATGGAACACTCGTCCATTCATGGGATCTCAACCTTGTCATGCCCGATGTGGCCGATCTATACCGCGACATTCCGCCCACCGGCACCGAGAAGCCCGGACTCACCAACGACCCGATACACCTGAACGGTGTCGCCTATGACCCGACTGACGGCGGCTTTGTCGTTTCTTCCCAGCGGTCGGGCATCGCGAAGATAGCGGCCGACGGTACGCTCAAATGGTTTCTCTCCCCCCATCTGACCCGCTACATCGACGACGCCGACGGCGACGGGGTGAGCGACAGTTTCATGGCCAACTATGATCCGTCGAACCAGATGACCTGGATCGGCGACTACACCGGCGATAACTACACCGACGAGCGGATGCCCTGTGGCGGCGAACCGGCGGAGGGGACCTATCCCTTCGATTTCTCGTACGGCGAATTCCTGCTGACCCCGCTTGACGGGGCGGGCGACTCGATCACCGACGAACAGGTACTACGGGGCTTTGTCGACGGCGCCGATTTCCGCTGGCCTTTCCGCCCGCATGCCCCGCTTTTGAAAGAGGACGGTACGCTCCTGCTCTTTGACAACGGCCTTGCGCGCGGTTTCGGCATCATCAACAAGAATTCTTTCAGCCGCGCGGTCGCCTATCGCATCACTCCCGACGGGGACGGCTATGGCGGGACGGTCGAGCAGACAGCCGAATATGTCCTGACGCACGATCCGCTGTGGCACCGACTCAGCGTTGTCGTGAGCGATGTCGATGTGCTGTCCGACGGATCGATCCTTGTTACTTCGGGATCTCTCGGATCGCGCCTCTATCCCGACCTCATCATGGCCCAGTACGGCGACGGCCCGCGCGGCGCCTACATCGCGCAGGTCGATGCCGAGACCGGCGACGAGATCCATTCATTCCTCATCGAACGGGTCATATCGGAAGATTATCCCAACGCCCCCTTCAGCGTCTACCGCGCCGAACGGGTCGACCCCTACGCGGCGCTCGCCCTGCCGGAGGGGCTGACGGCCGTTGTGGACAACCCTTGACTTTGTCTCCGTTCCGTGCCAATATCGCCCGTGTTGTGAACCGAACTGGAGGGATATCATGAGAACCTTGCTGACCGTCGCGATCGTAACGCTCTTTTCGGCGGGACTGCTCGCCGGCGCCGCCTTTTCAGAAGCGATAGACAAGGAGGGCAACACCTCGACGTGGACCTTCTTCCAGAAAGATAAGGCGAGCGCGGGCGCCGCGAGCGCCGAGGCGATAAAGAAACTCAAGGAGCAGGGCCACGCCAAGGTCACCTCTCCCGCGAGCACCGGCATGGACCACGGCGTCTATGTGGTCGTGTTCACCGCCTACGAACACAAGGGCGAGGCGCGCTGGAGTCACGGCTTCGGTTTCCACAAGTCCTCCCAGAAGGAGGCCGAGAAGGCGGCGGTGGCGAATCTCAAGAAGAAGGACAAGGCGTGGAAGGCCGACTACGGGTACGATCTGAAAGAGACCAAGAATTTCTGATCCGGCACTCTTTTTCTTTCCCACAAACTTTCAACAGTGCGCCTAGCAAGTTCCTAACCGTCCGTTTTTGTAGGGACGATTTTTACACCGCTTTCCTTGACTCCCGTTTCGTGGCGTATTTCCGGCCTGCGGCGGACCCCCCAGCGCGGGGAGGAGAATGCCTCGACCGCTTTCTTCTTTGTTTTTGAAGGATGTTCATTTCCTCTTTCGGCCTCCGAAATGTTGAAAGAGACATTTATGATTGACAACGGGCAGTTGCAGGGATAGAATGACCCCGCAGTAACCAGAAACCGGGGGTGGTCGTGCGACGCGCCTGTTCTCTTTTCATGACATTGGCGACATTGCTGCTGTACGGCTGCGGCGGATGCGATTTCGGCGCTGTCGAGGATCCCTGCGCCCCCGACCGGTGCGGGATGGTGGGCGACACCAACTGCGGCGACTGTTCCGACTATCACGGCGGATGCGGCAGCGATCCTTCCGAGCCCGACTATTACTGTTCCGCAGGACACTGTGTCTCTCCCTCGTGCGGGAACGGTGTGGTTGAAACACCCGAGAAATGTGAACGGGGAACCACTATTCTTTGTACGGAACTCGTTCACGATGCGTATCTCGACGGTACCGCGACCTGTGCCTATAACTGCAACGAATGGGATACTTCGTCCTGCGTTCAGAAGAACTGGTGCGGCAACGGCGTACTGGAAGAGGACAATAACGAACTCTGCGAAACGGGCGACACCCTCCCCTGCGCCGAACTCGACGCCGAACAATTCCTGAAAGGCGCCGCGACCTGCGACGACTATTGCGTGTGGGACAGTTCCGCCTGCACGGAGCGGAATGTCTGTGGCAACGGCGTGATCGAACCGGAGGCCGGAGAGATCTGCGAGGGAAGCATTATACTTTGTACCGACATCAGCGACCAGTTCCTGAGCGGCTACGCCTCTTGTGTCGCCGACTGTTCCGGCTGGGACAAGGATGACTGTATCATGGCGAATGTCTGCGGGAATGGCGTGGTCGAACCGGAGGCCGGAGAGGTCTGCGAACGCTACGATCCCATCGCCTGCGCCGCTCTGGACAGCGGCTATACCGGCGGCTATGCCTATTGCCTGAACGACTGTTCCGATTGGGATATATCGGCCTGCACCACGCCGCCCAGCACGTGCGGGAACGGCGTTATCGACGATGTCAGCGAAGAGTGCGAGGCGGGCATGGGGATCCCCTGCGTCGAGATAGACCCCGCGCAGTATGTCTACGGCACCGCCCCCTGCAACAGCGAATGTTCCGGCTGGAGCGTCGCGCCGTGTCTCGGCACCGACGCCTGCGGCAACGGCATCTTCGAGCTCGGCGAGGAGTGCGAGATCACCGACACCATCCCCTGCACCGAGATAGATCCGGTCAACTACCTGCCGGGGAACGCCCCCTGCCTGAGCGATTGTTCCGGCTGGGATCCGTCGCTGTGCGCCACCGTGCAGGTGTGCGGCAACGGCATCGTCGAAGAGGGGGAGACCTGCGACACCCTTCCGGTCGCCTGCGCCGCGCTCGATCCGCTCGTCTGGGCGCTCGGCACCGCCCCCTGCCGCGCCGACTGCGAGGGCTGGGACACCGGCGACTGTCTGGAGGTCGCCGACCCCGACGATATGGTCGATATACCGGGCGGCCCCTTTTTCATGGGGTGCGACGCCGCGCAGTGGACCGACTGTCTGCAGATGGAAAAGCCGGAACACGCGGTAACGCTGTCGCCCTACGCCATAGACCGCTACGAGGTGACCGTCGCGCAGTATCAGTTGTGCATCGCGGCGGGGAAATGCACCGGCAGCATGCACGGCGCCCACGCCGGAGCGACCGCCTGCAACCTCGGCTCGGAGCGCGACCCGCGGATGCCGGTCAACTGCGTCAGTTGGAACGGCGCGGCGGCCTACTGCAAATGGAAAGGCAAGCGCCTGCCGACCGAGGCCGAATGGGAATACGCGGCGCGCGGCCCGGAAGGGTGGCCCTACCCGTGGGGAACGGTGACGGCCGACTGCGGCCGGGCCTCCTACGACGCCGGCGCGGGGGCCGGTTGCGGCACCGGGGCGACCTCCGTCATCGGTTTGCGGCAGAAGGGGAAAAGCCTTTCGTTCGATCTCTACGACATGGCGGGCAACGTCCGCGAATGGGTCGCCGACCGCTATGTCTACGACTATTACTGGGGCAGTCCCGTACAGGATCCGCAGGGACCGGTGGCCGGCGATATGCGGGTGGCGCGCGGCGGTTCGTGGAAAAGCGACGCCCGCTCGCTCAAGACCTACGCCCGCTACGCCAATTACCCGACCACGACCTACACCGATCTGGGCTTCCGCTGCGCAAAATAGGAGCACGATATGGGGATCGGAAAGGAGATAGGCAGAATTCCGTGGACCTTGGCGGTCGCGGCGTTTTGCCTTTTCTTCGGTTGTGAAGGTTCTTCCGTCATTACAGAGAACGATGACCTGCCGGACGCATCAATTAACGATGATCTGTCGGTAACGCCCCAATGCGGGAACGGTATCGTTGAAACAGGAGAGAGCTGCGAACTGTATGAGAGCAGGGATTGCATTGACCTTGACCCGAAATACTATGCCCGCGGAACGGCGACCTGTACACCGGATTGTGCGGGATGGGATCTTTCCCGCTGTGTTCTCAATCATATCGAAAGGCCTGATTGCGGTAACGATATCGTCGAAGACGGCGAAGAGTGCGAATCGGGCGATATCGAATATTGTACGGTCATCGATCCCGAGCGCTACGCTACCGGCACCGCGTTCTGCGTCGACTGCGTGTGGCGTATGGACAATTGCTGGAAAAAGAATGTTTGCGGGAACAATATCGTGGAAAAAGAGATCGGCGAGATATGCGACAAACAAAGTACTCTTTCTTGCATTTCTTTGGATCCCGAAAAGTATATCGGCGGCACGGCGTATTGTAACAACCAGTGTACGGGTTGGCTCACCTACCAGTGTATTGAACCGAATGTCTGTGGCAACAACATTCTTGAAGAGGATATCGGCGAGATATGCGAAGAAGGATACGGGAAGCCCTGCGTGGTCCTCGATCCGGAAAGCTATATCGGGGGAACCGCTTATTGCGACGACAAGTGCACCGGTTGGGATCCGGACACCTGCGTCCTTGCCGGCATTTGCGGGAATTATGTCGTCGAGAATGATGAGGTCTGCGACGAATCCTCTCTCCTTTGCGCCGACATCAGCGATCAATACAGCGCCGGATATGCTCATTGTCTGAACGACTGCTCCGGTTGGAACACCATGAATTGCATCGAGAAACCTCCCTGCGGGAACGGCGTGCTGGACCAGAACGAGGAATGCGATGCAAGCATGACCATCCCCTGCGTCGAGATAGATCCGGTGAAATACACCGCCGGCATTTCCTACTGCAACGGCGACTGCACCGGCTGGGATATTTCCACCTGCGAGGAATGAATCCAAGAGTTTTGACTTTTGGGCTCGATTACCATAGACTTCGCGCGTTATTATTCGGATACGGTCTTTCGGAGACGACAGCCATGGAACAGAAGAAACCGAATCAGAACGAACTGCAGAGCAAAACGCTTATTCTCGGCGAGGTCGACGGCATCGACGATATGCTGGCCGGACTCAACAAAGGCCGCGAACAGTTGCAGAAACCGAAAAAAGAACGCGACTGGAAGACGATCTTCATCGTCGCGCTGGTCGTCGTGGTCCTCATCGAGATACTGATCCTCCTCTTCCGGTGATACACCGCCGCCTGCGCATCGGCCGGCTTTTGCCCCGGCTCCTTTCGGGCGTTCTGTTCGCCGTAGCCGCCTACTTTCTGGTGAAGTACGGCCGTCAGGTCGCCGCCGTAACGATCGTCGACAATAACTTCCACGCCACCGCCAAACTCATCGTGCTGGCGGTCGCCGGCTGGATCGGCATCATCCTCGCGCTGGTCGGCATGCTCTCCACCCGGCGCCGGTCGCGGCTGTTCATACCCCGGCGCGCCTATGTGCTCGCCATGCTCCTGCTGGTGCCGCTGATGGCCTATCTCTGGAACTTCACGGTGCAGTATTCGCTCAAGCGCTATCCCGTGTCGGGCGATGAGATCAGCATGATGTTCCAGGCCGATGTCTTCTCGCGCGGCAAACTCTGGAACACGACGATGGACCTGTCGGTCGCGCCGCACTTCAAGCGACACCATGTCGTAACGCTTCCCGAACGGGAATTCTCGAAATATCCGCCCGGCGTGCCGCTCCTGATGGCCCTTTTCACGCTGACGGTCGGCATCGAATGGACCAATGTCGGCATCACGCTGGCGACCTTCTTTCTGCTCTTTTTCGTGGTATCGCGGATATCGGGTTCGCGGGTGGCCGCGCTGCTGGTCGGACTGCTCTTCGCCGTTTCGACCTCGGTCATCTTTCACGCGAGTTCCTACTTCTCCCACCCGGCGGTGATGCTGCTGGCGCTCGCCGTGGTCGCCGCCGTCATGGCGGCGGGAAAAGCGGCGGCGGGTCGCGGGCGCGACCGGCTCATCGTGCTTGCGGGCGCCGTCATCGGGCTCACCCTCTTCTTCCGGATGTGGGACGCCGTCATCATCGCCTGCGCCGTGGGACTGTTCCTGACCCGCGAACTGTTCTTCCCTCCGCGTGGCGAACCGCGAAGTTCCCTGCGCGATCGCTTCCGCCCCTACCTGAGGACCGTCGGCCTGTTCTGTCTGGGCGTCGTGCCGTTCATTCTGCTGTTCCTGCTCTACCAGAAACTCTACACCGGCGAATTCCTCACCTCCCCCTACAAACTCTATTACTACGGCCATCAGCTCATCGCGAGCAAGCGGATCAACGAGATACACGCCGACATGGGCGATTACTACGATAAGGGACTGCTCGGGCTCACCCCCAACTGGCTCAAGGCGCAGGCGCAGTGGACCAACAAATACCTGATCTGGCTCCTGCTCGCCCTCCCTTTCCTTAAACTCGGCAGACTCCGCCGGTATGAATGGTTCCTCGTCTTCCTGCCGATAAGTTACATCCTCGGCTATGCGATACACAACGCCGGGGGCGGCGACAGTTTCGGCGCCCGCTACTACTACCCGGCGCTCTGGTGCTGGTTCTACGGCGCCGCCGAATCGGTGCACTATCTCGCGCGGCGGCTGTGGCGCTACCTTCACTGGGTCCCCTATGTCCCGTTCCTTTACTTCCTGTTCACCTACTGGCAGGAGGACTTCCCCGGCAAGGAGACCGGCATCATGCGCGGCGTCAACAAGCGGTTCGCCCTCTACGAACACGTCGAGAACCGCGTGCCGCCCGGCCAGAAAGCGGTCGTCCTGATCAAGCGCCCCACCGCGATGGACGGCAGTTTCTTCACCCGCCACGCCATAGATCTTTCGGACCGCATCCTCTACGGCCGTCACTTCGTCAAGCCGCGGCTGGCCGAGGATCTTCTGCAGCAGTTCCCCGACCGCCGCATCTACGTGTTCGATTGGGACAAGAAGAGCAAAAAGATAAACTTCTACGAGATCGGGGGAAAGGCGGATGAAACAGCCGTGGAAGATACTCATCGTTGACGACGATCCCTCCATCCTGCGGAGTTTCGAGAAGTTCCTGCGGGGAGAGGGGCACGCCGTTTCGACGGCCCGCGACGGCATCGAGGGCTGGGAAGCGATCCTTTCCGACCGGCCCGACATCCTGCTGACCGACATCAATATGCCGCGCATGACGGGGCTGGAACTGCTGGAGAAGATGCGCGCCGAATTGGGCGGGACGATGCCG
>CALMRE010000160.1 GCA_937871295.1 uncultured bacterium
GTCTCTGGCAAATATGTCAGCTACGGTGAGTCTTACTTCGGATTTTACTTCGAAGTACAGTGTTCACAAGAGGCGCTCAAGAAAGCGACCGACTACAGCGTTGATCAACCTTGGAAGGCGTATGAAAATAATATCTATGTCACCAGCAGAAAGCCCTTGAATCCCCAAGAGCTTGACGCATACATGAAAAAGTTCAAAGCACCAACGAAGAATTGCAGAATGCGGCTCGCGGAGTTACTTGCGGCGTTGGAGCAAAGTAAAAATTGCGATTCGGATGATTACTGTGAGATGTTGAACATTGGCTGTCTCAAATGCTTCGAGGCGGTCACGCTCGACTTTCCGTTTGACATGGATTATTATAATAAATTCCTCGAAGAATGTATCGGCGGCAAAGAGGAATGTCGAAAGAAAGAAAACCAGTGCCCACCGGCAAAGGTTGCCTGTGTCAATCATCAGTGCGTTATCAAGCAATAGCAGTCCCGCCGTTTCTCTTGCTTCTCCGCCACGCGGCGATATAATCGGCGAGGTCGTTGACTGGTGGGGGCGATGAAATTGCTAACCAATTCATGGTTGAGAAGGGTCGTCACTTTAGTGGCGTTGTTGCTTGTCTGCGTACTGATTCAGTATTTTAATTTGGGATTGGAGAACATTTCTCTTTCCGTGGCGTTTGTTGCCACTGTTCATGTCGGCATCGTTTATCTGACGATTTCTTTCTTGTGGTCGTTGCTTTTCAAGAAGTCATGGCGCCTGTTGACAATAGCCATAGAGTTCTTGTCGATAATCGTTGCGATATATTTTGTGGCCCCTTATTATTACAACTATCTTCCATGCTACAAGAAGTTGAGCAAAGAGATACTTGACCGCTATGCGGTGGAGATAGACGAGAACAAGATAGCTGCGTTGGAAAAACGAGACCCAGAAATAGGCGGCCCGCTCTTTATGACGAACTTTTTCGAGGACGATGAATTCAGATACGCTGCAAAATATGGCGCCTTCTATTTGCCTCCCGGTGAATGCCAGATTTACGAGGTATATAAAATCAGAAAAGCGCCTCCTCCTCCCGTCCCCGTTGAGAAGGAGGCGGAACAGGACCGGCCGCCGGAACATAAAGCCATCGAAATGGCATTCTTCAAATGTGAGAAATGCAAATCGCTCGAAGGCGGAATCTACGGCAAAGGACCGTTCAAATCGCTCCGCAGTCCGCAGGCGAAGAGTTGTGTTCACAAATGGGAGAAGATCGGCAAGGAAGAGTTCAGGATGCTGGGAACCAAGTGGCAGGGCATCGACTGGACAAAGGAAATCCCTTTTTGGAATACCGAAAATACAAACACAAGTTCCAGAGAGGCCCATCTGAATAAGTTGCGCCAAACCTTCAAACTCTACAAAGAAGACATGTATAAGGCATGGAACATACTAAAAACGCTCAAGGCATCAGACGGAATATATGGCATATTCGCGGGGGAAGAGATAATGTTGAACTACCTGCCGACCGGCAGCAGGTATCCCCAACAAATAAGTTATAATGAGATGTATCGAACACTTAAAGAGAAGAGCAACTTGGATGAACTGAAAAGAGTTTTTGTCACCCTGAAGGCGTCGCGGATCAATCTTGAGAAAGATGCAGTAAATCTGGTGATTTTAGGCGGCGGGGTTCTTGGTTCGGATGAAGGATACATTTGCGGAATCGGCGAGGCAGATAAGAAAACTTTTGATTTCTTGTCTCAAATTCCCGAAGACAGCAGGTGCTACTATTATATTGATTAGAAAACTTGGCCTTGCCGATTCTCCTTGCTTCTCCGTCGCGCGGCGATGGTGATTTGATTCTTTGGCCGATGAAGAGGTTCTATTGAACTTTAGACTTGGGTTTTTGCTTTTTGCAACAGTGCTCACGGCGGCACTACTTTTCAAGACACACTCTTTCATCTATGTCGCTATGGTTTCGACACTTCTTGGCTATCTAATCGGCAAGAAAGATTTGGTTAAAGACCAATTCGTGGGATTGGGTCCCGCGATTTTAAGACTGTTGCTGGTCGTGAATTTCTGTATAGCGGTGTTCTCTTTCATGTTAATATTTCTTCTATGGAGTACAGGACAAGCGACATGGTTGTCTCTCTGGGTGAATATATTTCTTTTTATGGGATATGTTCTTGAACACAGGATCGTCTCGAAAAAACTCTTTCCATTGAACAGTTGTAGAAAGGAGTGACGAAAGGGCGGCGAATCTGGGCGAGGTTCTTCTTTCTTGCTTCTCTGCCGCGCGGCGATATAATCGGCGTGTCTCAGGGGAGGTTCGGGAAAGTACATGCGAGGAACGGCGCGAGTTTTACCCTTGCAAAGAAAGAGGGAGGTTCTTCATGGCATTAAGTTCTAGTTTGAGAATCCTGCTTTTGAGCGGAATATGTCTTTTGACATGGATAGCTGTTGGAAATACACCTGCTCAAAGCGAAACAGCAGTGAATGTTGCGGAAAAGTCTGTAAGCAACAATTATGTGATCCATAAAAACATTCTTTACAAAATTGAACAGAAAAAGCTGGTTCAAATAAGCTCATTGGAATATGATCCTTATCTTTCTTCAGATGACTATATTGTTACATTATCCGAAACAATTCATTCAGGAGCTGCCTCACTTCCGGGAAAGGGCACATATAATCATGGGAAAGCTATAAACATTCATAAGATCGAGAAAGAGAACAAACTTAAATTATACCGAAAAATAGATCTCCCCACAGACTATACCGTCAAAACCACGGCTCTGTATAAAGGCATCTTGTTCGTCACGGGAAACCTTGGTGAGAATATCTTTGGCTTTTATGATACCAGATCAGAAAGACCTCAATTTGTCCCTCTGCGGGTGCCTGCGGAAGTTAAGCAGAAAATGTTCGATGATCTTATTGTCGATGGGAACACTTTGCTGGCGGTGGATAATGTGGTGTGGCCGAAATGGCTTGTGTTGTTCGATATCTCAAGGCCGAAGGATCCCAAAACACTTAAGGTTGTTGAATTGATGGAAGGAGTGAACGAGCATATTGAAAAAGGGGTTGTCGGAAATAACTATCTGGTGCTTTTTGCAGAAAATTCAACTAAGGGTGGTCGTCGTCAAGCACTACAAATCTACTCAAAATCGGAGAACTATAAACCACTATCAGAAATTACGCTCTGGAGATGGTCGCGGCAATCAGAAGAGGAAACGGGTCAACACTCAACCCCTGTGATGTCTTTCATGGATGATATTTTCATACTTTCCGGCTATGGTCCGGGAGTAGGTGTCATTGACTGCTCATCTAAAATAACAGACAAATCTGTTCTTAAGCCGTTGCTATACACGAATGAGAAAAAGCGATCTGTCCCAGTTGTGGAAGCGGTTGTTCTTCCTAATAACATGATAGCTATAAAAACGGAGAAAACCGCCGAGTTTTTCATCGTTAACAAAAACTCTTTGAGTGGTTGGTGATAGTTCGATTGTGGCAAGCGGACGCACCCCTTCCTTTTGCGGATTCACCGCCTGATTTCTTCTTGCTTCGCCGCCGCGCGGCGATATAATCGGCGAGACTTTGGGGTGGTAGCATGAATGGATTAAAAGTAGTCAACATCGGCTCTGCGGAAGACAGGGCAAATAGGTGGAAAATTCGGTCCAAACTGACCGCTCAGAACGGAAGAAACTGACCACCTAAAACGGAACAAACTGACCGCCCTTTGAGAGAGTCAGCCGGACAGCGAGTTGAGTGTGCCCTGAAATGCCC
>CALMRE010000161.1 GCA_937871295.1 uncultured bacterium
AAATGCGGGATGCTTATGGACTATGTTACCCACACATTCTGACGGAGAGCCAAAAGATTGTCGCCGTCGGATTCGTGTTTGCCGATATATGTGTCGTAGTTGTCAGAACTGGTGTTGGGGTTGACCCACAAACTTATAGAGTAGGCGCCTGTAGCTCCTCGCGGATTGAAATCGGCGAATTCATAATAATCGTTGGTTCCATCGAAATTGACACCGTACCCGATGTAGGAATAGTTGTAGGATGCCCCGTTAACGGGTCCCGTGCCATTGTAGTTTCCGTAATAATCGGTCGCATCCTGCTCTAAGCGATAGTGCGCGACAATCCCGTCAAAGATGCTGGCCCACGCGGTGGCAAAGAAAAAAACGAAGAACGCGAAACTGAAGAATTTTCTCATGGCAATTCCCCAAACGGATGTTAAAAGACCCTCTGTACGACCACTTCGTTAGATACGCTTTTGAAGGAAAAAGATTCACTTTTGCCCGGTCGTTTTGTGGGATTTTTTATAACTGCTTGTTTTTGTTTATAGATTTTTTTTCCACACCAGTGCGACTTTGGTGCGGTCGTTCGGGTCGTACTTGACCGGGATTGTTCTGCCGACCTGCAGTTCGTTGAGGCGAACCGGCGAGAGCGGAAGTTTCAACTTCGCCGGGAACTCCTCGCCGTCATCCCCCACCACCAGCAACTCAATGGTCACCACCGGATCACTGTTGAACCGCGCGCTCGTGTCGACGACGCTGACGATCTTCGCCTCGGTCAGAACGCCCCCGTCGAGCACCTTCGCGCGACTGAATTTTCCGACGACTATCGGCCCGACGGTGAACCCGAGCACCGCCAGCAGTACGACGACCAACAGCCAGTTCTCGAATTTAGTCGGCTTCTTTTCGCTATTCTCGCCCATCCCCTGTTCCCCCACTTTCTACCGTCCGGTCAATCCTTACAACAGAGATCGTTGGCGTGGTTGGCGTCGCACCGGCCGCCCGAACGGAAGAGGGCTATGCAGGACTGGACGAGCCGGTAGTAATAGTCGCCGAGCGGATCGTTCTTGGCCGGTTCGATGTCGCGGTTGTATTCGTAGGTGTACTGATCGAGGAAACAGCCGTAGGTCGCGTCGAACGAATTGGCGCAGTCGCACGCCGGCGAGCCGCATTTCCAGCGGCCGACGATCCATTCGTTCCAGCCGGTGATCGTCGCGATCGGGATATCGGGATTGTCCAGCAGGGTCTCGAACTGCTTGCGGAAGGTCTTGCCGTTGTGCTTGGGGGTCGCCGTGGTGGTGTGGCTCATGTAGTCGGCGCCGTATGCGGTCGCGATCGGGAACTGTTCCGACACACCGCCCTTTTTCGATATGCGTTGGAAGCAGGGACTCGTCTCGAGCGGGTCCTCGTCGCAGCGCTCCAGATAGCTCCAATCCTCGGTTCCCTCGCTCTCGAAGGCCCACATCTTGCGGATGGTGTAGTTCGCCGAAAGGGCCGCTAGTTTCGATTCGCTCACCGGATAGGTGTCGTTCTCGGTGATGAGGAGGAGCGGTTTCCCCTGATATTCGAAGGTCATGCCGGTCCCCGCGAGGATATCGAGGAGGGTGTAGACGATGTAGGTGTTGTCGGGATGGGTGCACTGGCCCGCGGGGAAGTAGGTCGGACAATCGGAGACCGGGACCCACGGCACGATCTTGGGCGCGCCCGTTATCGTCTTCCAGACATTCACCAGCGTGGTGAACGGCTGGACTATCATCGCCTCGGGTTGATCACACAACGAACTCGTGTTGTAGTTGTGATTGGTCACATCGACGAAAACGAAGTCGGTCCCCATGTCGCGGAGCATCTCGGCGTGTTTGGTCAGAAGCGCGGTGTTATTGGTCAGGCAGTAATACCCGTCCTGCGGTTCGGCCCACCAGAACGAGGTCTGGGCATTCGGATCGGCGGGCCACGCCGGCCACGATTCATCCCCGGCGAGGCACTTCGATACATCGTGGATCTCTCCGGATGACGGGCAGTGCCAAGTGTGGTAGAAGACGCCGATCTTGGTCTTGGAGGGATCGAACGGTTTGTCGATGCAGATGAGTTTGGTCGTGTCGCAGGTGTAGCGGGTGCCGGGGCAGTCGGCGTCCTTCAGGCATTCGACGCACAGCCCGCCGGAACAGATATCGCCCGACGGCTTCCAGTCGCACTCGTTGATATAGACGGTACATTTGTCGCGGCAGATGCCCTGATAACAACTCCGCGTGGAGGAGTTGCAGTCGCCGTCCACGGTGCATTCGGGCCAGACATTCAGGTCCACATCGGGAGCAAGATCGGGCGCCGCGTCGCTGTCGGTCGTCTCGTCGTCGATCCCGGTATCGTCGTCGGTGCCACCCTGACAGGAGGCGGTATCGTAGCCGGAACAGTCCTCTTTGCAGACCGCGACGCCGCCGGTGTAGGAGGCGTCGATCTCCTCGCAGTTCTTTGCGTCGCCGTCGCATGCTTCGCCCAGATCGGTCAGGCTGTTGCCACAGGTGACCGGGATGACCTTGTCGTCGTCGGTGGTCTGCGTGTCGTCGTCGGACGGAAGGGTATCATCGGGTTGATCGGTCTGATCCGTCTGATCGGTCTGATCCGACTGATCATTGTCGGTCACCACGATCTGGTCGCCGTCAACCGCCGGATTCTCCGTGGGCGAAGAACAGGCGAACAGGAACAGCAACAACACCATGAGAACATAAGAAATTTTCATCAACACCCCCGTTGTTTCTTTATGATCGTTCCAGATATTTCCGGTAGCGCCGTTCGAACCAATTCTGCGGTTCTTTCCCTGTCGGTCCGGTGCTGTCGAGCGCGGGAAGGTCATAGTTCTCGACCGAGAACCAATTATAGAAACGGGAACTTATCGCCTTCACCGGACAGCGCGCCACACAGCGGAGGCAGACGGTGCAACGGTCGCCGAACCGGATGCCCTCAGCGGTCATCGTGATGGTGTGGGAGGGACATTCGCGGACGCACAGACCGCATCGGGTACACCTTTCATTCGCCCGCAGATCGCGGCCGAACCGGAACCCGTGGCGCGCCAGCAGGAGGTTAAAAATTCGCGAGCAATAATGAGTAAAAATGCCCGTGTTTTCAAGATGTTCTTTGTCGCCGACAATGTCGTCGGCGAGTATCGCGATACGGCGGCGGGCCGCCGCGAGCAGGAGCGCCGCGAGATCGTCGCTGACCCGGAGGAAGACATTGGGCGGCATCACGATCATCCGCTCTACCCGCACCCGCCAGTCGCGCTCTTCGAGCAGACGTCGCATCGTCCGGGTGGTCCCGCCGTCAAAGAAAGGATCGCCGGGAGACCTAACGAGCACCGCCGCTCTCCCCTCCCCCGCCGGAAGGCGTCGCGCCCATTCCTGCACAAAAGGCGGAGCGTCAAGCGCGTAGATCGGGAAGCAGACGATGAGCGTCAGCGGACCATCCGGTATCTGCACCGCATCGTCACGACCGATGAAGCCCGTCGAGACAGCTTCTCCCCGCCTTTGGAGAGCCTCTTTCAGCCGGTCGGCGAGCCACGCGGTGTTGCCGGTGCCGGAAAAGTAGCGGAGAGCAAAACTCATGAACGGGATCCGAAATGCTATTCCTGAATGCCGGTGCCCGGTTTGGTCTCTTTAAGGAGCCACTGGAAGTTGTCGAGCAGGACCGTCGAATCCCATGAATGGTCGGGACCGTAGGCCACGGTCCCCTGTTCGAATATGGCGAAACGGAGCGTGATCTCCTCGCCGGGGACGACATTGCCCTGCGTGGTCAGCCAACCGGTACAGCCGTGGCCGGAACACATCCCCATGATGGTCTGCGATTCGAAGCCGGTGCCCATGATCTCCATGTCGCCGGTGCAGACGCCGTAGGGGTTGGTGTTGGAAAGGGCGCCGCCGCAGGTCGGGTTGCAGACCTTGAACAGACCCGCCGGCGCCAGATCGACGCCGACCGGATTGCCGTCGATATCTTTTGCAAGGTTCTTGTCGAACGGGTTGAGGTTGGTCGAGGTGGGATTGAGTTCGTTGTAGGTCGAATCGAGCAGGGCGATGAAGAAGTCGTTATAGTTCGCGTCGTTGCAGACGGTCGTGGGATACTCTATCGAACAGAAATAGGAATTCAGTTTGAAGGCGACCGCATTGACCGGCACCTTCACCTTGAGGGTCAGCATGATGGGATCCTGCACCACAAAGGTCTTGCCGGCGCAGGAATTGGTGATGTTCGGGTCGGGCGGCTGACCGCCGCACGAGGGGGCTTTGGGGGCCTCGCAGTTGGGCTGGCGGTTGATCCAGTCCTCGGGGACGCCGCTGGCGGTCTTCATATCGCCCGCATCGAGAGTGGCGTTAGCGGCATCGCCGGTCGGACGGTCCCACGGTCCAGTCGAGAGGACCGACAGCGCCATCCCCTCCTTGGCGGTAAGGGCGTTCCCGAACTTGGGCGGCACGGCGTAGGTCTGGTAGTTGTTGTCGAAGTAGGGTTTCTCCAAGGAGGGGCGGTTGATCGTACTGCTCCCCTCGGGACCGTCGGCGATGCTCTCGACCGCCGGCGGGCCGGCGAGCCCCAGTTCGGCCGATATCAGCCACGGGTCGCAGAGGCCCATCGCATGGGCGAGCGCCACCGCGCTCGACGGGGTATCGCTGCTGACCGACAGCCCGTTATCGCACGATATCACCTCGTCCTGATGCCCGTTGCAGTTGTCGTCGACGCCGTTGCCGAGTATCTCGGCCCCTTCCGGGGTAACGAACTTAGGATCGGCGCCGGGACACTGATATTCCTCTTCACAGCAGTCGCCCTGACACACGGTGATGCCGTCGCCGTCGATATCGACCGCCTCTTCGGGGGTCAGATCGGCGCCGGTGCAGTCCTGATCGATGCCGTCGAGGCAGATCTCCATCTCGGGCAGCACCTGTCCCTCGCACGGACCCCAATAACCGCTGTCGGCGCAGAGCGAGGTGCCCGCCTTGCAGGGGCCGACCCCCTTGGCGTTGCTCGGACCCTGAAAACATTCCACCGTTTCGCCGGGGGTGCACTGGCCGCCCGGCTGATCGGTATCGACCGGCTCGTTCTCGGCGCCGTCGGTCACCTCTTCGGTGACCGGATCATCGGTGTCGGGCTGGGCGGTGTCGGGGACGACCTTGTCTACGCAGGTGGCCGTATCGCCCTCCTCCTTGCAGTCCTTGTTCTGCGTCGCGCAGTCGAAGGTCTCTGCCAGTTTTCCCTCTTGACAGGCGAGAATCTTGTCGCCCGCACAGATAGAGGCGGTGCCGGTGCAGTCGTCGCCCTCGCTGGAACGCTCGACGCAGGCGCCGTTCTTGCAGTCCTTGCTCGCCGCCGCGCAGTCCTCGAACAGGGCGAGCGCGCCGTTATCGCATTTCAGCAGATCCTCGCCGTCGGAGGAGCAGATGGTGCCGTCGCCGATGCACGGTTCGCCGACGCCGATATAGGGATCACCCTCGTCGGTCGGGGTACAGCCGGTCGCGACAAAGAACGCCGCCGCGCACAGGGCGGCCGTCAGGAAAGAGAACCTTGTCATACGCTCCTCCATTATGATCATTGTACAGGATAACTTCGGTTCGGGCCCGCGGGCAACAGTCTGTCTCATGTCAATAACCTTACCCGCTTCCGTTTCTTTCGCAAGTGTTTTTTTTCGGTAAGAGGGGCCGGAAGATCAGAGGAGCGGTTCAGGGGAACAGGCGGTCGTACAGCCGTCGCCATCGGCGAAGTTGCCGTCGTCACAGCGTTCATCGTGATAACTGTTCTGCATGAGGACCGTTATCTCGACGGCGCTCAGCGGGCGATCGTAGATGCGGATATCGTCGATGTTGCCGCTGAAAACCCCGTAAAAACCGTCCGAAACACCGGCGAACTGCGGCGCATACACGGCGTTCCTCGGGGACAAAAGCCCCTCTCTGACAAGCACGCCGTTGAGATAGATGCGCGGCTGACGGTCGGTGTAGGTGACCGCGACATGGTTCCAGCCGGTGCCGATGTAGGTATCATAGACCGCGAGCGGCGGCATGTAGGCGTTGCCGTGTTCGTAGACCGATATGCCGTTGGTCCCGACCGATACCCCCGCTCCGGCATCGGTATCCTTGTTGTCGGGCCAGAATAGATAATGATTGTCGATCCCGGTGCCGCTGGTGGTGGTAGTGTTCTCGACCTCGGTATAACGCTCCACGGCGGTCGTGAACCACGCCATCATCGTGAAGTTGTTGACCGGCGTGTTCCCCGCGTAATCCCATTGCAGAGCATCGTCGACGCCGTCGAAAAAGAGCCCTGCGCCGAAACGGCCGACGGTGCGCGAAACGGCGTTATGCAGGGTCCCGTTCCGGGCGTTCCCCGAAAGATCGTAGGCGATCGTGCCTGCGCTCTCCTCGAACGGCAGATGGACGCGCCGGTTGGCCAGTTCGGCGATCTCGGCCGTTCCGAGGGCCCGGTGATAGAGGCGCACCTCATCGATACTGCCGGTGAACCCGCCGCCGATCGATACCCCCGCCGCGGTATCGGCCGGAGTTACTCCCACCGCCTGCGTTCCACGCTCGACGCCGTCAATGAATATCTTCATGTCGATACCGTTGTAAACGCCCGCGATATGGTGCCAGTTCCCGTCGATGACGCTGATATCGGAGGTCGGCCCGCGCCAGTCGTCCGGTGTGGCGCTCGTCAGCGAGAAGAGCACCCTCCCCTGCGTCGCGGGATTATCGGCGCCGGTGATGAACAATCCGTAGTTCCTCAGCGAGGCCCCGTCTTTCTGTGCAATGGTGACATAATTAGCGGGTATCGTCGAACTCTGTATCCACGCCGTCACCGTCATCTGGTTACCCGCCTTCAGCGAGGCGCTTTCGGCCAGCGTCACCGCCTCTCCTCCCGAGAACTGGAGCCCCTTGCCGAAGCGGCCATCGACCCATGCCGCGCCGTTGAGCATCGCGGTGTTGCCGTTGCCCGACAGGTCGGTCGCGGTCGTTCCCGAACCCTCGTTGAACGGCAACTGCAGGCCGAGGCCGGGAGCCGCCAGCCGCGCGCCGTCGCCGCAGAAATTGAGTGCGCAGGTGAAGCCGCCGACGGTATTGGTGCAGTTCTCCAGCGCGCCGCAGGTGTCGGTGCCGGCGGCGCATTCGTCGATATCGTGACAGCCGCCGAGGGTCGGATCGAACCCGAAAGTGCAGTTGCAGGTATAGCCGACGACCTCGTCGGTGCAGGTCGCCGCGGAGTCGCCGAACTCATCGCACGGATTGTCGTTCACGGTACATTCGTCCACCAGCGTATCCTCGTCGGGCGCGAGGTCAGCGGTGTCGACCGTATCTTCATCGACCAGCGCGTCTTCATCAGAGAGCAGGTCATCCGGAACGACCGTATCTTCATCAACCGCCGTGTCCACTTCGTCCATTTCAGCCATCACTTCGTCCATATCGTCCACTTCGTCCATCTCGGCCAAAACATCGTCCATGGCCGCATCCTCATCGATAACGACGACATCGGTGATGTCCTCTTTCCCGTCGCCTTCATCGCTTTCCGCCCCGTCATCAAAAAGTTCATCGACCAGTTCATCGGTCATTTCATCGGCGACCGCGGTGTCCCGATCGATCTTTTCGGCATCATCGGTTTTCCCGGTACAGAAGCCCTCTTCACACACCTCTCCTTCGGGACAGTCAAGCACCGTGATGCAGGATATCCGTTCCTTTTTGGAAGAGCAGGCGAAGAGAAAAACTACCGCGAGCGCAAGAAAAAGAGCGTGGACTACTTTCCGCGTCATGACCGTCAGCCTCCGCGCAGGGTCGACCAGATGAGGAGGAACACCCCCGCAAGGCTTTCCCCCGCGATAAGTCCCGACGCCGCCGGAACGATCCGCTCCTCCCAATCCTTCTTTTTCCACGATATGATGAGTACGATGAGTGCGCCGAAGAACATCGAGAGGCACATCGCGAAGGGGACCGTGAAGGCGAGTCCGATACCCATCGCCGAGGGGGTGAAGCGCGACAGTTTCGGCAGGAAGCGGTCGATGAGCGGTATCAGCACGCCGATGACCCCGCCGGCGAGGATCGACCACCGGATCGAGATACTCAATGCGCCGATCCCCTCCGAGAGCAGTTTGGCGACCGACGCCCATATCTGCGCCGCCGGCGCCGGGAACATCTGCGTCCCGAGAGCTTCGGGCCCCGGCACGATGATATAGAAGACCGGCACCACCACCAGCGTCCCGGCGAACACGCCGATGAACTGCGCGAGGAACTGCTTGCGCGGGTTGGCGCCCAGCAAATAGCCGCACTTGAGGCCGGTCAGCAGATCGGCCGACGCCCCCGCCGCGTCGGCGGTGATCGAGGCGGCCATGAGGTTCGGTATCATCCGTTTGGGGACGAGGATGCCGTAGACAAGTTGCGTCAGTTTCCCCATCGCCCCGACCGGCGTGGTGTCGGTCTCGCCGGTGGCGCGGCAGGCGACCATCGCCAGCACGAACGAGAGAAGGATGGCGACGAGCGACATGATGATGCCGACATCGAAGACAAAATACATGATGATGATGATGCCGATCGAAGTGAGCGTCATGCCGGCGGCGAACCACGAGCCGGGGACCTCGATCTGTTCGTAGGCGGTCAGCGTCCGTTTCTGTTTGCGGAATATATCGGCCAGCCCGGCGAAGGTCCGCGCAATGACCCGCCACTGGAAAGCAAAGGCGGTAAGCCCCGCCATGACCATCACCGAAGCGCCGAACCAAAGGCTCCAGCCGACGATGGTCCGGTAGGTGAACATCCCCTCCTCGCCCGGGACGATGATCCCCTGCCCCGCGAGCCACGGCGCCACCACCGCATAGTTGAGTATCGCGCCGAAGAGGATGCTCCACGCGGTGCGCCACCCCATGAGGGCGCCGCCGCCGACCAGCAGCAGGCTCGATTCGATCGACAGCGTGAACTTCTGCGCCCACTGTCCGAAGACGAAATACTCGTATCGGACCAGCCCCAGCAGATCCTCGCCGATCATTTTGTTGGCGATGCCGATCCCGGCGGTCGCGAAAAGGAGCCGGGCATTCCGGGCGCTTTCCACACCGCTCGAATAGAGGCTCCTAAGCGTCTCGGCCGACGCGGTGCCGCTCGGGAAGGGCAGTTTCTCGACATTGATCATCTGCCGCTTGAGCGGTATGGCCATGAAGGTGCCCAGAAGCGCGATGAACAGTATCCACAGCCCGAGGATCCAGATGTTGAGATGTTGCCCGGTGACCAGAATGTAGGCGGCGATGGCCGACACCAGCGTGCCGCCGGTCGTGTAGCCCGACGCCGAGGCGAGCGACTGCATGATGTTGTTCTCGAGGAGCGTCATATTGGGGGTATGGAACACCTTCGATATGACATTCCACATCGCGAACGACAGGATGACTGCGGTGATCGCGACGCCGAAGCCCCATCCCGTCTTGAGACCGATGTAGATATTGGTCAGCGACATGAAACCGCCGAGTAGCGCCCCGGTGACCACTGCGCGCAGGGTCAGTTGCGGCTTATCGCCCTGATAGACCGTCTCGAACCACTGCTGTTCCTCCTCTTCGGGGGTCAGTTTTTTCTTTATCTCTTCCATCGTCTTT
>CALMRE010000162.1 GCA_937871295.1 uncultured bacterium
CACGCACCAGTCCGTTGCCGATACAAGCCAGCACTTTATGATCATCTGCCGGAAGAAGTAAAGGGAACACCTATGCGTCTTTTTAAAGAGATAGCGACGGGGAAATTATCAGCGTTGGAAATTGGGAAAATAAAAGCCGAGCTTTCTGCATTTGTTGAAAACAACGATCAGTTCTTTTCCACTTGTGAATTGGGAACAACTGAACAGGCCGTACAGGATCTTTTATATGAGGTACCTCCAGTTGCCGACAATGCCGAAAAGCGGGTGTTCGGTTTATATGAGGACGATAAGCTTATAGGATTTATTGATTCAATCGTAAGATATCCCGATAGTGAAACCTGCTATCTCGGGGTGCTTACCATTGATAAGCACTTCAGATCGCAAGGCATGGGCGCATATTTCTATCAATGTTTTGAGCGTGCTATCGCCAAAGAAGGGTATGTAAAGATCAGAATTGCGGTGCATGAGGAAAACGCCGGGGCTAGACGCTTTTGGCAAAGACGGGGATTTGTTCAAGTGAACGATTTTGAGTATCGAGGTGGAACCTCACGAAAGCGGGCGGAGTTTGAAAAGCAATTAAAGTGAAAATAATGAGATAAAACATGCCGTTAATATTTGAGCGCGTTGCACAGGCGAAAGCGGGGACCAACCCGAAAGTGATCTGCCGGATGAAATCGGGTTGGGCGGTCATGGGCGATGTTCAGTTCCTGCCGGGCTACTCGCTTCTGTTGCCCGATCCGGTCGTGCCGAGTCTGAACGATCTTGGGCCCGCCGCACGGGCGCAGTTCCTTGCCGACATGGCGCTGATCGGCGATGCGTTGCTTGAGATCACCAAAGCGCGTCGGATCAATTATGAGATACTCGGTAATTCGGAGCCGGAACTGCACGCGCACATCTTTCCCCGGTTCGAGTCGGAGCCGGAGGAGAAACGGCGGATGCCTGCGTGGTTTTACGACTGGAAGAACGCGCCGCAGTTCTCGCCGGACGAACATGCGGAATTGCAACAAAAACTCCGTGACGCGATAATGAAGAGGATGGGGTAGGCGCCATGAAAACGCTGCTGGTTTGGGATTTTGACAACACACTTGCCCGCCGCATCGGCGGCATGTGGGCAAAGACTCTGTCCGAGATAGCGCAGGACAAAACTGGGACGACCGTAGACTCCAAAGAGTTCGCGCCATTTCTTCAAACCGGGTTCCCGTGGCATGACTGGCGGAAACCGCATATGCATATCAAAACTGCCGACCAGTGGTGGGAAGAGATGCTGCCGCTCTTGGAAAAAGCGTTTGAACAACGCTCCTTGCCGGGGTCATTGGCGGCCCGGGTCCGGGAGTATTATACCGATCCTTCAAAATGGGAACTGATCGCTTCCGTGGGAGAAGTGCTGTCTTCTTTTCATGAGGAGGGTTATCCGCAGGTGATCCTTTCAAACCATGTCCCGGAACTGGAAAACATCGTGTCGGGGTTGGGGATACGGAAGTATTTCGCGGCGATCTACAACTCCGCGTTCCTCGGATTCGAGAAGCCGCATCCCGAGATATTCGAGGTGGTGAAAAGAGATTTCACCGGAACGAAAGACATTTGGATCATCGGCGACAGCCTGAATGTCGATATCGCCGGAGGGAAGAAAGCCGGATTCAATACCTGCTGGTTCAACCCTGACAAAAAAGAACCGAACGACAGCAAGCAGATCGATCTCACGATATCGCGGCTTGGTGAATTGAGAATGCAACTCCTTAATCTCTAAAGAGGAATTAAATGACCGAGAAAAAGCCGCACTCGATAGAGTACTTAGGAGAAGCGCGGAACTTCTGGTGGAACGATGACTATCTGGAACTCTTGGCAAAACGGTTGGCTCTTGCGGAAAAAAGCGTGCTCGCGGATGTTGGGTGCGGTTATGGGATGATGGGTTTCCTCCTGTCGAAATTTATGAAAGGGAACGCCGCGATCCACGGGTTCGATCTGGAGAAGGAACATATCGCAAAGGCAAGAAGGCTCGCGGTGGCCGACCATTCCGAAAAGAAGTTCTCCTTTGAGGTCGCCGATGCTTACGCCCTTCCCCTCGAAGACAATTTTTCCGATATTACCGTATGCCAGACGCTTCTTATTCACTTAAAAGATCCACAACGGGCGATCAGGGAGATGATACGGGTCACCAAGCCGGGCGGCCTCATTGTTGCCTTCGAACCCAACAACATGGCAAGCGTTCTGTACATTGATCAATTCAGCGGTCTCGATCTTTCCGTTGAGGAAATGCTGGAGGAGACCGAGATGACGCTTCGCCATGAAAAAGGAAAAATGGCGCTGGGGGAGGGGTTCAATTCTCTGGGCGATGTCGTTCCCGAACTATTTCTGAAGTCGGGATTGAAAGAGATCGCGGTGTGGCTGTCGGATAAAGGGTTGCCGGTCATTCCGCCGTATGGCGATTCTGCCGAGATGAGTGCCCGTGTAGCACAGATGAAGACATTCATGAGTGAAGAGCTTGGCGGGTATAACTACGACGAGAACCTGAAGTATCATCTTGCTGGCGGCGGGAGCAAAGAGAGGTTCGATAACTACTGGAAACGGCATATGGTAAAGACGCAGCAGCTTGCCGAACGGCTGAACAACGGGAGTTATACCTGTGCCGGTGGGGGCATTTTCTACATAGTCGTTGGAAAGAAATAGGGAGATATTATGGACTACCGCAGGCTTGGCATGACCATGAGGGTGTTTGTTTTTTGTATGGTGTCGCTTATTTTCTGCTCGCTTTCCGCGGCCGACGCCAAACCATACACCGTCGAAGAGGGGAAACTGGGCGGCAGTCTCTACAAGATCGCGATCCCGCAGAAGTGGAACAAGAAGCTGATCCTCAATGCGCACGGCGGCCGGCCGGAGAAGCTGCCTCTTTCCGCCGAATTCCAGATAGAGAAGACACACAACGAGGTCCTGCTCAAAGAGGGCTGGATGATCGCCGAGACCAGTTACCGCCGGAACGGACTCATCATTCAGGACGCCATCGACGATCTGAAGACACTCTACGACTTCATCGCGAAAAAGTACGGGAAACCGGCAAGAAGCTATATCCTCGGCGGCTCCATGGGCGGCCAGATCGTGGTGAAGATCGCCGAAGAGAAAAAGGACCGGTTCGACGGGGTGCTGGCGGTCGGGGCGGCGCTCTTGTGTGAAGACAACGATCCCTCGGAGTGCGAGGACAAGGCGAATCTCAATAAGCACACCTTCCAGCCGACGATCCCGATACTCTTCTACAGCAACCTCAACGAACTGACCGAGGTGCAGGAATATGTCGCCAAGACCGAGAAGACCAAGGCCAATTCGGCGCTCTGGATATCGACGCGGCGCGGGCACTGCAATATAAATTACCTCGAAGAGGAAAAGGCGCTCAGAGCCCTTTTTAACTGGGCCGAGAACGGCAAGAAACCGGCCGACGAGAAGGTGCTGATCGATGTGCGCCGCACCGATTCAAAGGCCCGTCATGACAAAGGGCGGGTGTATGGCACGGTTCATAGCATCAATGTATACGGCAGTGTGATCGTCGATATTTCCAGAACCGATCTTGAAAAGGCCGGTATCACGCAGGATTCATATTTCTCGGTCGGTT
Organism: uncultured bacterium; assembly: GCA_937871295.1. Classification (GTDB taxonomy): domain Bacteria; phylum UBP6; class UBA1177; order UBA1177; family JAKLFG01; genus CALMRE01. The sequence continues at coordinate 3,602 of CALMRE010000162.1, forward strand.
TTAAGGATAAAAAGTTCAAGATATTCCTCGGATACAGTTACAGCGATGTGAAGGAAGGCGAGTGGGTCTCCTTTCTCACCGCCGGTGATTACTTGATGGTGGCGAGGAACTGGGAGAACGCGCAGAAAACGCTCGGCTGTAACGCGGGCGACGAGATATTCATCGAGAAATTGCCGGAACCTGAAAAAACGAAATGAACAGGCTCCCATAATGCCAAGCAACTACATAGACTTCTACAACGACTATTACGCACGGATTCTACAAAGCAAGGCGCATGCGATCTTCTGCGAGAAAGTTTACGGCAGAAATTTATGCCAAGAAGGGATGCTCACGGAACTACAGCTTGATAAACTCATAGAAACGCTGAAAGAAAGCCGCGGTAAGAACATTCTTGAACTTGGCTGTGGCAATGGAATGCTTGCCGAATATATCTCGGACATGACCGGATCGAATGTTCTTGGTATCGACTTCTCCGGAGAAGCGATACGGCAGGCAAAAGAGAGAACTTCTGGTAAACGAGACAAGGTTAGATTCTCCCACTGTGGCATAGATGATATCGACTCCGCCAGAGACCGCTTTGATGTAGTCGTCGCCGTTGATGTTCTGTATGATCATTTTGTGGAAGATATTTCTTCGGTTTTTAGAAAGATCCAAGCTGTTATCAACCCCGGAGGAGGGATACTGGTCTTTCAATCATTCATTGCCGAGTCGGACGGCGTTGAGAACCTTCCGGCGGAGAAGACCTACATCGGCAAGGCGCTTTCAGCCAGTGGATTTGAGTTTTCCGTGACGGACCTTACCGAAGATGATATAACACATTGGAAGCTCAAGATCGAAACGGCGCGAGAAATGGAAGCGCTTTTTGAAAAAGAAGGAAACTCCGACCTCTGTCTTTTCCAGATCAGCAAAGCTGAAAAGCTGCTATCGTATTCAGAGGCAGGGCGGGGAGTGCGGTATTTTTATAAAACAGGGTTGAGAAAAGAATAGGAGAAATGGAATTATGGATTACCGCAGACTCGGTGGATCGGGACTCAAGGTCAGCGAACTTTCATACGGTTCTTATGTGACCTTCGGCAAGCAAATGGGACTCGACACGGTCAAAGAGTGCATGCGGTATGCCTTCGACAACGGCATCAACTTCTTCGACACCGCCGAAATGTATGAGAACGGTGTCGCCGAAACGCTGATGGGGGAGGCGTTGAAAGAGTTTCCCCGCGACGAATTCGTCGTGTCGACCAAGATATTCTGGAGCGGCCAGAAGCCCAATCAAACAGGACTTTCCCGCAAGCACCTGCTCGAGGCGACGAAGAATTCCCTGAAGAGAATGAAGTTGGAATATGTCGACCTTCTCTATGCGCATCGGCCCGATCCGGAGACCCCGGTGGAGGAGACGGTCCTTGCCATGGACCATCTCGTCCGGAACGGTCTTGCGTTTTACTGGGGCACTTCGATGTGGCCTGCCGAAAAGATCGTTGAAGCCTATGAGTTCGCCGCGAAGCATCACTGCATCGCGCCGACGATGGAACAGCCGGTCTACAATCTGCTTTCGCGTGATATGGTTGAAACAGAGCTTGCCCCGGTCGTCGCCCGGTACGCGCTGGGATTAACGATTTTTGCGCCGCTCTCATCGGGGATGCTGACCGGGAAGTACGCGGACGGTGTTGTTCCGGCCGGCAGCCGGTTCGATGTCGAGGAGTGGTTCCAGAACAAGGCGAAGAACGGCGTTTTTACGTCCGACCTGCTCCGGGCGATCAAAGAACTCTCAAAGATCGCAGGAGAATTCGGTGGTACCCTTTCCCAACTTTCACTCGCGTGGTGCCTGAAGAACGGTGCCGTCAGCAGCGTGATATTCGGTGCCCGCAGTGTTGAGCAGATGCGGGAGAACCTCAATGCGGCCGACATGAAAACGCTGCTCGACGACGGCGTGATGAAGAGGATCGATGCTATCGTTTCCGGCTTACGGAAGAATTGATAAGAAGCGGCCACGCGCTTGACACCCGTCCGTCGTTCGGGTATCATGCCTCCGGCAAGCAAGAGGTAGGGGATGCGCCTGTTCTATTCCCGGCACGCGATGGAGCGGATGTTCCAGCGCGCCATTTCACCGGCAACGGTCGAACGCATCGTGCGAAAAAACCATGTTGTCGCCGAATACCCCGATGACCAACCGTATCCCAGCTGCCTTCTGCTCGGATTCGACGGCGCCCGCCCGATACATGTAGTCGTCGGGTACGATAGGAAACGGGACGAGGCGTACATCGTCACGGTGTATGAACCGGATCGTGAGGCATGGAGCGATGATTTCTCGAAGCGGAGGAAATAGTATGAAGTGCGTCATCTGCAAGAACGGCGTCACCGTGAAAGGCAAGACCACCGTCACCCTCAACCGGGGCGAATCGGTCATCGTCATCAAGGATGTTCCGGCCCGTGTCTGCGGGAACTGCGGCGAATACTACCTTGACGACGCCACCGCCGACAAAGTGTACCATCAAGCCGACGAAGCGGTCAAGCGACGCGCCGAAGTGGAGATATTCCGGTATGCCGTGGATCCGCGGAAGCCTTCGGTGTCCCAGCCCTCGATGGTGGCCGAGAAAAAACCGACCTACGGAAAGTAGCATATCATGATGAACAGGAACGCATGATAGATCTTGAACGGCGTCATGATATCTACGATCAGTGGAAGCGTTTCGGGAACGGCGAACCGCTCGATACCGCGATCATCCATCCCTATCTGATCGCCTCGTGGGAGCGGAGCCGCGCGTTCGGCCTGCCGCGCCGCATCGAAAAACTGCCGACCGCTTCTTCGGGCGAACTGATCAACCGGATCCATGAAAGCCGCCGGATGCTCGGCGTCGCGGTCCCCTACATGAAGAAGATCATCTCCTTCATGAACGACCCCGAAAGCATCATCATGATCACCGACGGACAGGGGATCGTGCTGGAACTGTTCGGTTCCCCCGATATGCTGGCGCTCGACACGGCGCCGAAACTGGGGAGCCGCCTGCGTGAGGAGGATATCGGGACCAACGCCGTCGGCACCGCGCTTATCGAGGACCGGACGCTCGATATCTGGGCGGGGGAGCATTACCTCGAAGCGCTCCACTACTGGTACGCGAGCGGCGACACCATCCACGACAAAGAGGGGAAGATACTCGGCTGTCTGTGCCTGATCTGCCGCTGGGATCTGGTCAACGCCCATTCGCTGGGGCTGGTCGGCGCGGTGGCCGGGGCGATAGAGCGGCAACTCCATATCGAGGATGCGCTCGCCGAAAAGACGGTGGCGATGCAGAAACAGCAGGCGATCGTCGAATCGATAACGGAGGGGATCGTCGTCATCGACGGCGACGAAAAGATACGGGAGATCAATCCGTCGGCGCGGCGGATGCTCGGGCTCGGATCGGAGGATCATGTCGGCCGGTCGGTCTACACCGTCATCCCCGACGGCATCAATTTCTTCAAGATCATGGCCGACGGCGCGAATATCCTCGACCGCGAGGCGGTCCTCTCCCTGCGCGACCGGCGGAAACTCCACTGCGCCGTATCGGCCGCGCTGATAGAGAGCGACGGGGCGGTCGGCGGGATGGTCATCACCCTCAAGGAGGCCAAATCGCTCCACCAGTTGGCGGGCAAGATCGCCGGTTCGCGCGCCTACCTGAGTTTTTCCGACATCATCGGCGCCTCGCAGTCGTTGCAGGAGGCGGTGAAACTGGCGCGGACGGCGGCCAAGAGCCGGTCGAATGTGCTCCTGCTGGGCGAAAGCGGCACCGGCAAGGAACTCTTCGCCCAGTCGATACATAATTTCAGCGACCGCGCGGCCCATTCGTTCGTCGCGGTCAACTGCGGCGCACTGCCCCGCGATCTGGTCGAAAGCGAACTGTTCGGCTACGAGGGGGGCGCCTTCACCGGCTCGAAAAAAGAGGGGCGGCCGGGGAAGTTCGAACTGGCCGACGAGGGGACCATCTTCCTCGACGAGATCGGCGATATGCCGCTCGAGGCGCAGGTGAACCTCCTGCGGGTCCTCCAGAGTTCCGAAGTGGTCCGCGTGGGGGGCACTTACCCGAAGAAGATCGATGTCCGCGTCATCGCCGCCACCAACCACGACCTGAAAAAAGCGGTCGAACAGAAGGCGTTCCGCGACGATCTCTACTACCGCCTCAATGTCCTCGCCATCACCATACCGCCGCTGCGCGAACGGGCGGAGGATATCGAGCCGCTCGCGCTCCATTTCGCCAAACGGTCGGCCAACGCCATGAATAAGCCCGCCCCCGTCATCACCCCCGATGCGATGCGCCTCCTCAAGTCCTATCCGTGGCCCGGCAACATCCGCGAACTGGAAAATGTGCTGGAGCGGGCGGTCAATATCATGGAACGCCCCGAGATAACGCCCGCCGAACTGCCCGACCACCTGCGGGGCGCGACCGGCGGGGAGCCGCTTCCCGAAGGGCCGTCGCTCAGGGCGCGGGAGTACGAGACGATACTGCGGATGCTCGAACAGACCGGCGGCAATCTGCGGGCCGCCGCCGGGCGTCTGGGCATCGCGCGTGGCACCCTCTATAATAAGATCGTGAAGTACCAGATCGACCTCGAAAAACTCCGCCGCAACGGCTGATCGCCAATTGTTCAATTCTTGAGCATGTTCAGTTGAACATGTGTATGGCGAATACAATCTGAAGATAGTCGCTTTCCAGCCAAAGTATCCGCTCGAAAAAAATATAATCTAACAGTCTTGAATAGTTACAAGACCAGAATCGTCGTATTGGCCTTTGGCACGGCTTTTGTGCTATGTATCATGTTTTTTGATAGAGGTGATCCGATGCGGCTCCTGACCAAGTTCATCCTGACGACGGTTGCGATCTTCCTGATGCTCGCCATCGCTCTCTCGACGGTCAGCACCCTCTGGATAAATCAGAATACGATACGCGACGCCCAGCACCGGGTCGAGGTGGCGATCCGCTGGGCGCGCGAGGCCTTCAATCAGAAGAACCGCGACGCCCATCAGGTGCTCGCGGTGGTGGCGCAGAACGAACTGCTCCGCGATTTCCTCGACAACCCCCGCGACCCGAAACTGGCCGCCGCGGTGCAGGAGAAGTTCAACAGCTTCCGTCTCCAGCACCGCATGGACATCCTCAATATCGTGTCGGCCGACGGCACGGTGCTGCTGCGGACGCGTCCCCCCTTCAACCGCGGCGACGATATATCCGACAATCCCTTCATCCGCCATGTCCTCCTGCACGGAAAGAGCATCGAGGGGGCGATCGTGATAGGGCGCTCGGCGTTGGTGCGCGAAGGGGAGAGCCTGCTCGAACGGGCGGTCGACAGCACCGGCGAGCCCAACGGGATGTTCACCGGCACCGCGGTCCCGGTGATGCGGGGCGGTAAACTCATCGGCATCATCTCGTCGGGGATACTGATCAACGGCAACAACGACTTCATCGACACGGTCCGCGACGCGGTTTCCTACGGCGACTACTACAAGGGGCGTTCGGTCGGCACCGCGACCATCTTCATGGGCGATAAGCGGATCGCCACCAATGTCGTGGGGAGCAACGCGGGACGCGCCACCGGCACCGCGGCGTCGACCGAGGTCGCCGATATGGTGCTCCTGCGCGGTCAGTCGTGGTCGGGGCGGGCGTGGGTGGTCGACGCATGGTATCTTTCCTACTACGAACCGATCCGCGATCCCGACAACAATCTCATCGGGATGCTCTATGTCGGCGAACTGGAGCAGAAGTACCGCGATATCCGCTTCCGGGCGGTGGTGAGCGTGGTGTCGGTCATCTTCGTCGCGATGCTGCTCAGTATCGCCATGTTCATCCTGATCGCGCGGAGCATACTGGAGCCGGTCCGGAAACTGCGCGACGCCACGGCGCGTCTGATCAAAGGAGAGCGGTCGGCGCGGGTGACCGAGCAGTTCGGCGGCGAGATGGGCGATCTGACCCGGTCGTTCAACAATATGGCCGACGATATCGAAAAGCACACCGCCGAGATCGAACGGAAACAACGCGAACTGGGCGCCCTCAACAACGAACTCGAGATGACCAACCGCAACTACATCGATATGCTCGGGTTCATCAGCCACGAACTGAAGAACCCGCTCGCCAGCGCGGTCCTCAGCCTCCACACCGTCAAGGACGGCTATCTCGGCGAACTCAACGAGAAGCAGAAGAAAGGGCTAGACAATGTCGCCGAGAGTCTCGACTACTTCAAGGAACTGATCCGCAGTTACCTCGACCTCTCGAAACTCGAGAAGGGCGATTATGTCATCAACCGCCGCAACACCGCGCTCAAGGCGATGGTGATCGACCCGGCGATAAACGGGCTGGCCGAAGAGATGCGCAAGCACCACATGACGCTCGATATCGGCGTCCACGAGGAGACGATGGTCGACGCCGATCCCGATCTGCTCCGCATCGTCTACGACAACCTGATCGGCAACGCGGTCAAGTACGGCCGCGACGGCGGCGTCATCCGTCTGCGCGAGAAGGTGCGCGACGGCCGGCAGGTCTTCAGCGTCTACAACGAAGGGGCGGGGATACCGCGCGAGAAGATGGATCTGCTGTTCAAGAAATTCTCGCGCATCTATTCGCAGGAGAACGCCGGGAAACGGGGTTCGGGGCTCGGGCTGTACGCCTGCCGCGAGATCCTGCAGAAACACGGCGGCAAGATATGGGCCGAATCGGAGCCCGGCAAGTGGGTCGAATTCAGTTTCGAGATAGGTTAAGAGGTGACCGATATGACCAGAAAGATCCTTATCGCCGACGACGATGTCCAGATGGTGAACGCTTTGCGCACTCTGCTAGAGAATGTCGGGTTCGCCGTGACGGTGACGCACCACTCGAAAGAGGTGCTGGAACTGACGCGGCGCGAGAAGCCCGACCTGATACTGCTCGATGTCCTTTTCGCCGGTATGCCGGGCCCCGACGGGTTCGAGATATCGCGCAAGATCGCGAAGGATAAAGAACTGCGGGCCACGCCGGTCATCATCCTCAGCGGCGTCAAACGGGTCATCGCGAGCGATTTCAAGGTGGAGCCCGACGAGGAGTGGCTGCCGGTGGCCGCTTTCCTCGACAAACCGGTCCGCCCCGATCAACTGCTCAAAGAGATCGAACGCTTACTTGCCGATAGGAGTAACTCATGAACACCAAAGCGCAGCAGATCCTGATGAAGTATCCGGGCGCGGGGCGGGATAAACTGATCCCGATCCTGCAGGAGGTGCAGGAGCTCGACGGCTACATCTCGCGCGAGTCGGTCGCGCTGATCGGCCGTCATCTGGGGGTGCCCGCCTCCAAGATATACGGCGTGGCCACCTTCTACAACCAGTTCCGGTTCAAACCGAAGGGAAAGTATCACATCATGGTGTGCCGCGGCACCGCCTGTCATGTCAAAGGGTCGGCCGACATCCTCGAACGGATCGAGCGGGTCCTGCAGATCAAGGCGGGCGATACGAGCCGCGACGGCCTGTTCTCGATCGAGGTGGTCGCCTGCATCGGCGCCTGCGGACTCGCGCCGGTCATCTGTGTCAACGGCGAGTATCACGGCAAACTGACGGGCGAGGCGGCCGAAAAGATCGTGAAGAGTTACCAGCAGCGGGAGGCGACACATGGCAACTGACACTCTCTTTACTCTCGGCGCCGAGGCGCTGAAGAAACTCCGCCGCGAAACGGTCGAAAAGCCGGTCATCTTCGTCGGCGCGGGGACCTGCGGACTGGGGGCGGGGGCGGCCCAGACACTCGATGCGGTCAGAGCATGGATCGCCGCGAAGAAGATCGACGCCGATATCGTCGAGACCGGCTGTATCGGGCTGTGCGCCGAAGAGCCGCTCATGGATCTCCAACTCCCCGGCCGGGCGCGGATCAGTTTCAAAAAAGTGACCGCCGAGAAAGCGACGCGGATACTCGACGATATCTTCGCGGGGGCGGTCGATACGAAGAGGGCGCTCGTCCAGTTCGACGCGGGCGACAACAAAGGCTGGGAGGGCGTCCCCACCTTCGCCGAACATCCCTTCTTCCGGCGGCAGACCCGCTGGGTACTCCGGAACTGCGGCGTGATCGATCCCGAGAGCCTTGAAGAATACTGCGCCCGGGGCGGGTACGAGGCGCTCCGGAAGACGCTCGCGGGCATCACCCCCGACGAGGCGGTCGAGACGGCGGTCGCAAGCGGCCTGCGCGGTCGCGGCGGCGGCGGGTTCCCGACCGGCAAGAAATGGCGGTTCGCCCGCGCCGAGAAGGGCGAGCTCAAATATCTCATCTGCAACGCCGACGAAGGCGATCCGGGCGCCTTCATGGACCGCGCCGTCATCGAGGGCGATCCCTACCGGCTGCTGGAGGGGATGACCATCGCCGCCTACGCCATCGGGGCGCGCGAGGCCTACATCTACATCCGGGCCGAGTATCCGTTGGCGATAAAACGGCTGGAGCGGGCCATCGCCTGCGCCGAGAAGCATCACCTGCTGGGCGATAAGATACTGGGGAGCGATCTGTCGCTCCATATGCACATAAAGATGGGGGCCGGTGCGTTCGTTTGCGGCGAAGAGACGGCGCTCATCCACAGCATCGAAGGAAAACGCGGGATGCCGCGGCCCCGTCCGCCCTTCCCGGCGGTGAAGGGACTCTTCGGCAAGCCGACGGTCATCAACAATGTCGAGACCTTCGCCAATGTCCCGGAGATCTTCCGCCACGGCGCGGAACGCTTCGCGGCGGTCGGGACCGGCACCAGCACCGGCACCAAGGTCTTCGCCCTGTCGGGGAAGGTGGTCAACACCGGACTGGTCGAGGTGGCGATGGGGACCTCCATCCGCGAGATCGTCTTCGACATCGGCGGCGGCATCGAACACGGCGCGGCCTTCAAGGCGGTGCAGATCGGCGGCCCGAGCGGCGGCTGTATCCCCGACGCGAACCTCGACACCAAGATCGACTACGAGGAACTCAAGAAGGTCGGCGCGATGATGGGGAGCGGCGGTCTGGTGGTGATGGACGAACACACCTGCATGGTCGATGTCGCCAAGTTCTTCATGGACTTCATCCAGCGCGAATCGTGCGGGAAATGCATCCCGTGCCGCGAAGGGACCCGGCGGATGCTCGAAATACTGCAGTCGATCACCCGGTCGCGCCGTAACGAAACGGGCGAACAGGCGCTCCAGCGCTTTCAGGGGATCATGCAACTGACCGAACTGGCCGAGGTGATCCGCTCGACGAGTCTGTGCGGGCTGGGCCAGACGGCGCCCAATCCGGTCCTCTCGACCCTCAAGTGGTTCCGTCACGAATACGACGCCCATGTCTACGACCGGAAATGCCCGGCGGGCGCCTGCAAGGAACTGGTCACCTACCGGATCGTCGAGGATCAGTGCAAGGGGTGCACCCTCTGCGCGAAGAAATGTCCGGTCGGCGCGATCAAGGGTGCGCCCAAGTCGCCGCATTACATCATCGACGAAAAATGTATCCGGTGCGGCGCGTGTATCGTCGCCTGCCCCTTCAAAGCGATAGAAACGGAATAGGGGATATGTCATGGAACAGATGATCGCAAATGGGAATACGATCCCGTTCGAGAAGGGGGAAACGGTGCTGACGGCTCTCAAACGGGCCGGTATCCGGGTCCCGACCCTCTGTCACATCGAGTGCCTGCCGCCGGTCGGCGCCTGCCGCATCTGCGTGGTGGAGGATACGGCGACCGGACAACTCATCCCGTCGTGCAGTTTCCCCGCGGCGCCGGGGATGTCGGTGGCGACCCACAGCGTAAAGGCGCTCAAGGCCCGCAAGACCATCGTCGAGTTGCTGCTGGCCAACCATCCCGACGACTGCCTCTACTGCGACCGCAACCTCAACTGCGACCTGCAGAAACTGGCCGAAGAACTCGGCGTGCGCCAGCGCCGCATCAGCGGCGAACGGATCGCGCAGTTCGTCGACAGCTCCAGTCCCGCCATCATGCGCGACCCGGAGAAATGCATCCTGTGCGGCAAATGCGTCCGCACCTGCGAAGAGATACAGGGGGTATCGGCGCTCGATTTCAGCGGCCGCGGCTCGAAAAGCCGGATATCGACCGCCTTCGACCAGAGCCTCAACCTCTCGACCTGCGTATCGTGCGGCCAGTGCGTCATGGCCTGCCCGACCGGCGCCCTCACGGAGCGTTCCAGTCTCCGCGAAGTGATAAACGCCCTGCAGGACCCGAAAAAAACGGTGGTCATCCAGCACGCCCCGGCCATCAGCGTGTCGCTCGCCGAGGAATTCGGACTCCCGGCCGGTAGCGACATCATGGGGATCATGACCGCGGCGCTGAAGAAAATAGGGTTCAAGGCGGTGTTCGACACCTCTTTTTCGGCCGATCTGACCATCATGGAGGAGGCGACCGAACTGGTGGAGCGGGTGACCAAGAAGGGGGTTCTCCCGATGATCACCTCGTGCAGTCCGGCGTGGATAAAGTTCGCCGAGACCTTCTACCCCGCTGTTCTGCCGCACCTTTCGACCTGCAAGAGCCCCCAGCAGATGCTCGGCGCGGTCATCCGGCACTACTGGGCCGCCGCGCAGGGACTCGACAAAAAGGCGGTCTATTCGGTCAGCGCCATGCCCTGCACCGCCAAGAAATTCGAGGCGGAGCGCGAAGAGATGGTGGTCAAGGGCGCTCCCGATATCGACGCGGTCCTCACGACCCGCGAACTGGCCAAACTGCTGCGGATGTATTCGGTCGATCTTTCGCGTCTCGAACCGGTCGCCTGCGACCTCCCCTTCGGCGAGCGGTCGAGCGCCGGCAAACTCTTCGGCGCGAGCGGCGGGGTGATGGAGGCGGCCATCCGGACGGCCCACTACCTCATCACCGGACGCGAACTGGAGAACCTCGTGGTCGCGGCGGTCCGCAACGCCGAAGGTCTGCGCGAAGTGACCCTCACGCTGGACGGACTGACGCTCAACGCGGCGGTCGTCAGCAGTCTGGGGAGCGCCCGTCCGGTGCTTGACGAGGTGGCGGCCGGAAAGAGCCGGTACCACTTCATCGAGATCATGTCCTGTCCCGGCGGCTGCATCAACGGCGGCGGTCAGCCGCGCGGTCTGGATAAGGAGCAGGTGAAAAAACGGCTGGCGGCGCTCTACGCGATAGACGCGGCGGCGACCCTGCGGGTGAGCCACAAGAACCCCGCGATAAAGGAGCTCTACGAGACCTTCCTCGGCAAGCCGGGGGGCCACAAAAGCCACGAACTGCTCCACACGACCTATCAGCCGCGAACCGAATTGTTATAAGGGAGGCGACGATGAACGAACAGAAACGGAACATACTGCTGGTCGACGACGACCCCGATTTCCTCGAACCGGTCAGGCTGCTGCTTGCCGCGCACGGCTACACCGTGGAAGCGGCCCACAGCGAAGAGGGGGCGCTGAAATGTCTGGAAACCTTCCGCCCCGATCTGGCGATACTCGACCTGATGATGGACCACTACGACAGCGGCTTCATCGTCGGGCACAAACTCAAAGGGCGCTACCCCGACGCGGTGGTCATTATCGCGACCGGCGTCACCGGCGAGACCGGCTACCGGTTCGCGGCCGACTCGGAGTACGGCGCGAACTGGACGGGCGCCGACCTGATCATGGACAAAGGGATACGGCCCGATCAGATGCTCCGTGAAGTGAAACGACTGCTGGGAGAATGACCATGAACACCCTGAAACTCCTCATCGTCGATGACGATCCGCGGATGCGCGAAAGCTGTTCGCTGGTGCTCGACGGCCTGCGGATAACCATGCCGTGGCTTCCCGACGAGTACGCGCTGAAGGTCCTCTTCGCGGGAACGGCCGAGGAGGCGAAGGGTATCATCGAGGCGGGACCGGTGGACCTGCTCCTGCTCGACCAGCGGCTTCCGGGGATGCAGGGGACCGACCTGCTCGCCTACATCGTCGAGAAGGAACTCGACCTCCAGACGGTCATGATCACCGGCAACGCGTCGCTCGACACCGCGCTCAACGCCACCCGCAACGGCGCGAGCGAGATACTCGCCAAGCCCTTCACCCCCGAAGAACTGCGGATGAGCGTCACCAAGGCGACGCGGTTCCTGATACTCCAGCGGATCGCGGCGAAACTCGACGAAGAACGCAAAAAGACGCGATTCGAGTTCATCAGCGTGCTCTCGCACGAACTCAAAAGCCCTCTCGCGGCGGTGACCGGCTACCTCGACATGCTGCGCAACCGGACGCTCGGCGACGATATGGCCGCCTACGACGCCTGCGTCGAGAGGTCGCTCCTGCGGCTCGAAGGGATGCGGCGGCTGATCATCGACATGCTCGACCTCACCCGCATCGAATCGGGGGTGAAGGTGCGCACCATCGCCGAGCATAAACTGGCCGACATCGCCGCCGACATGATCGACGGCGTCCGGGCGCAGGCGGCCAAACGCGGCATCACGATATCCCACGACCTGCCCGATGTCGCCGTGAAGGTGGACCGGGTCGAACTGGAGATAGTGTTCAACAACCTGCTGACCAACGCGATAAAATACAATAAGGAGGGCGGTTCGGTCACCCTCACCGGACAGCGGATCGGCCACGCCCTCAAACTGCAGTGCAAAGACACCGGCATCGGCATGACCGCCGAAGAGACCGAGAAACTGTTCAAGGAATTCACCCGCATCAGGAACGAGAATACGAAGAATATTCTGGGCAACGGTCTGGGACTGTCGATCGTCAAGAAGATCGTCGCCCTGTATGACGGAGAGGTAAGTGTGGCGTCCCGGTTCGGCGAAGGATCGGTCTTTACCGTTATCCTTCCCGGCATAATAACCTAAAAAGAGGGAGTGTGTCATGACAAAAAGAGTGTTTTTAGTGGACGATGATCAGGACATCATCGTGCAGAACAAACTGGCCCTTACGGCCAAGGGTTTCACCGTTGAGGACGCGGGGAGCGCCAAAGAGGCGACCGAGAAGATCAACAAATTCAAACCCGACATCATCGTCCTCGATGTGATGATGGAAAATCCGCGCGCCGGACTCGAATTCGCGGGCAAGCTGGCGACCGACCCGACCATGCCCAAGATCCCCATCATTCTGCTCACCAGCGACGGCAAGAACCCGGGCTGGCTCGGTGAGGCGGGGTTCACCTGGGCTCGCATCGCCAAGATCCTCGACAAGCCGGTCACCCCGGAGAAACTGGTCGAGACGGTCACTGCGGTACTCGGCAAGAAGTAACTGCGGCATCGACCGTACCGACACTTCCATTCTGTGGGGGCGCCTCCCGAGGGGCGCCCTTTTTTTCAAACCTCACCCCGGCCCTCTCCAGTGTGGAGAGGGCGACAAAGTCCTTCTCCGCACCGGAGAAGGTGAAGGATGAGGTTGAGTGGGACCGGAAGGTTTGACAGGATTTGTTCATGCGGCCGCCGAAAGAATTAGTGCTTAATCTTGCCAGTTGATGCCGACCGCGGTATCATCGTCCCGTTGCCGTAAAATGGAGGTACCATGAAGCATGTATGTCCCGTATGGCTCGCCGGTGGGCTCGACAACCGGTTGCGGCGGCTGGTGCAGAACCCGCGCAAGATACTTTCCCCCTATCTGAAAGAGGGGATGACGGCGCTCGATATCGGTTGCGGCCCCGGCTTTTTCACGCTCGACATGGCGGTGCTGGTCGGCGCGGCGGGAAAGCTCTTCGCCGCCGATCTGCAGGATGAGATGCTCGACATCGTCCGGCGCAAGATCGCCGGGACGGAGCTGGAAGAGCGGATCGTCCTCCATAAATGCGCCGAGACCCGCATCGGTCTTCCCGAAAAGGTCGACTTCGCCCTCGCTTTTTACATGGTGCACGAGGTGCCGGATAAAAAGGCGTTCCTTGCGGAGATCCACGGGCTACTCAAGCCGGGTGGCGCGCTGCTGGTGATAGAGCCGCCGTTCCATGTGAGCGGAAAGGCGTTCGCCGCGATGCTGGATGTGGCGCGGGAGGTCGGCTTCACGGTCCACGACGGCCCGAAGCTGTGGCTGAGCAGAGGGGTCTTGTTGCGCAACGGCTGACGGCGGAGGGAAGTACCGCAAGTTGGAGAAGAGGATAGAAAAGTCAAGTCGATATAGATAGATGTTTCCTGTTCGAGTCGCTGTTTGAGGCGTCATCCCGCGAAAAGTCAAGGCGTATCGTCGCGCTATCTTGAAAAAAGTCAGGGCGTATCTCTGGCACCACACCCCCGCAAGCCCCCTGCATCAGGGGGCCTTCCGAATGAAGCCTCCTTGTCGCAGGGAGGTGGCGCGTAGCGACGGAGGGTGTTTATCTACACATACACATCGACCGCGCCCTCCTGACTAGACAATTATGGCAAATTCGCCACAATTAGAAAAGAATAGAAACTAACTCTCCCCGGAATGAAACGGATAAATTTGCCTCCTCTTTTCATTTTGATATAATCGCCCCGTTCAACCTTGAGAGGAGCCCCATGACCAAATACCTTATGATCCTTGCGGCGCTGTTTGCGCTGGTGGCGTGCGGCGGGGATGACAACAACGATTCATGGACAACCTACGCCGGGCTCGAATGGTCCCCGTTGTCAGAAAAAGCGATGATATGGCAAGAGGCCGTGGACTACTGTGAAGCAATGGACGCTCGACTGCCGACGATCGACGAATTGCGGAAGATCATGATCAACTGTCCCGGTAGTGCTTACGGAGGACCCTGTCAGGTGTCCGATCCGGATTGCTTAGCTTTTAGTTGTCAGGTAAATGAAGATTGCCGCTGTGACGGCTCTGCCGAATCATACTCCGCGTTGGGTGATGCTAAGGACTACATCTCGATATGGTCGTCCTCGTCTCATGCCTACAACACCAACCTCGTGTGGCTTGTCGGTTTCTACTACGGCAATGTCTTCAACAGCAATAAGTATAGTTACTACCCTGCGCGTTGTGTAAGATGACCGCGGTCGATTTCTGCCTGCCGGCGCATCATGAAATTTGGAGGTTGCGATGGTGACGAAGAGGGTAGAGGATGCGAACACGCGGTATTATATCGATCTGGATTTGAGGAAGGGGGTGATCATCGGGTGGGATTTCGGTCAGCGGGAGCAGTTGTCTCAGGAATTGCCCGACCCGGCGCATCACCGCGTCTTTCTCACCAAAGGCCAGTACCGCAAGTTGGAGAAGAAGAAAACTATCAAAATTTAGATGTGACCTTGTAGAGTTATGCTGCACTTACCGTTAAGGACAGTCGAGTTCATCAGAACCGAGTTTGAGAAAAAGCTGGCGGGCTATCGAGTTGAGGAATTCATAATAGACGAGCATCAGAAATGTCTGCTTATTGAAGACTCACTGGTTCTCTATGTCGGAATTTTTGTCAGCGCCATGCCTGTGTGTGGTAACGCAGAAGAACATTTTGCATGGGCGAAAGGAAATAAATACATGGACATGCCGCAGATCGGTAAAGACTATTATGAATTGCACATAGAGGAGCTGGCCTATAACGATCTGGGCTTTAAACATAATCACACTAAGTTCGTGAAAGAAATCGAAGAGATAACGCAGCTCAAGCATGTGGGACTAGATGTTCGATATGCTAAATTCAGAGGATTTAGGCGGCCTTATTGGTCAAAAGACGAGTCCAGTCTAATAGAAGAGATCAATGAGACGATTCCCCAGCTAGACTTGAAAGGTCGATACAAACTGTGGCCGGGCCTGCTGTACAACTTTGTTGTCATGGAGGTAACGGATGCTTCTGAAAATAAAGAGTATGCTGTGGGATACACCACTAACAAACCTCATTCATATGTTTTGTCAAAAGCCGAAGAGTGGATTCGAGGTAGATTCGAACACGGGGATTTTCGCTGACCGCCCCCCGTTGTTTGGACAGTATCATAAGTTAGTCTTCCGTGCAAGTT
>CALMRE010000163.1 GCA_937871295.1 uncultured bacterium
CGGTCGTCACCAAGATAGAGTTTCTCGGATGGCCGCGCCATACAGAAGAAGGGCTGGCGAAGGCGCGCGAATTCATCGCCAACGCTCATGTGCTGACGATAACCGATGCGGTCGCGGAGCGAGCCGTTCAGATACGGCGTTCGACCGGCATGAAACTGCCTGATGCGCTTATCGCGGCCACCGCACTTGAGGCGGGGCTGACGCTCGTCACACGGAATACCGACGACTTCAAGAAATTGCCCGAACTGGCGCTCCTGAATCCGTTCGCATAGTTTCAACCCTATGAATATCTCTTCCTGCACCTCGACGATAGCCTACTTCGCGGTCTAACGCTCCGTATAATTGTTGACTATCGTGCCTCTTTACTGTACTGTTCCTGTGCCTTTTATTGGGAGAATGGCCTACCCGCATGAATGCCGTTGTGGCGTATATCAACGAAATGCTTACGGTATCGGGGAAGTACGCCCTTTTTCTCATTTCGACCATCGGGTGGACCTTCCGGCGGCCGTTCCGGTGGAAACTGCTGTTCGAGAACATGGAGAAGATCGGGGTCAATTCGACCCTCATCATCGCCCTTTCGGCCCTCACGGTCGGGATGATATTCTCGCTCCAGATCACCTACATGATGCGTATCTTCCGCGGCGAGACCTTCGTCGGGGCGATGGTCGCCATGACCATGGGCCGCGAACTGGCGCCGGTCATGACCGCCCTCATGCTCATCGCCAAGAACGGCTCCTCGATGGCGGCCGAACTGGGCACCATGAAGGTCACCGAACAGATCGCGGCGATGGAGACCATGGCGGTCAATCCCATACACTACCTCGTCGTCCCCCGGATGATCGCCTCGATCATCGTCTATCCGGTGCTGACGGGGCTCGCCAATATCCTCGGCATCGCCGGCTCCTACTTCGTCGCGGTGATACTCGAAGGGGTCGATTCGGCGCGTTATTTCGACCGTCTTTTCTTCTGGATAGATCCCAAGGATATCTACTCGGGGCTCATCAAGGCGGCGGTCTTCGCGATCATCGTCACGACGATAAGCTGTTTCTACGGACTCACCACGCGCAACGGCGCCAAGGGGGTCGGCATCTCGACCACCAAGGCGGTCGTGTCGAGTTCGGTGGCGATACTTATCGCCGACTATGTGCTGGCCGACATCTTAATAACGATGCTGTACAAGAACTGAGATGACCGACCTCCTCCTCGACATAAAGGATCTTCACAAGTCCTTCGGCGCCCAGCAGGTCCTGCGCGGCGTCAATATCGGCGTCGAGCGGGGAAAGATAACGGTCATCATCGGTAAGAGCGGCACCGGCAAGTCGGTCCTGTTCAAGAACATCATGGGGCTCCAGAAGCCCGACAGCGGCGAGATATCCTACGACGGGCTCGATGTGGTCCACGCCTCGGAGCGCGAGCTGCTCGATATGCGGCGCAACATCGGCTACCTGTTCCAAGAGGCGGCGCTGTTCGATTCGCTGACGGTCGAGGAGAACATCGCCTTTCCGCTCGAAGAGATGCTGCTCTGGAAAGAACGGGCGAAGATACGCGACCGGGTCCACGAGATGCTCGATATCGTCGATCTGCTCGGCGCTGAGAAGAAATACCCGTCGGAACTGTCGGGCGGCATGCGCAAACGGGTCGGTCTTGCCCGGGCGCTGGCCATCAACCCGAAGATCGTGCTGTTCGACGAACCGACCACCGGCCTCGACCCGGTCCTCACCCAGAATATCGACGAACTGATCCAGAAGGTCAATAAGACCCTCGCGGTCACCTGCCTCATCATCAGCCACGACATACAGGCCGCCTTCCATATCGCCGATAAGATCGCCTTCCTGTACGACGGCGTCATCGAGGTCTCCGGCGCGCCGCACGAGGTGCGCAGGACCGAACATCCGATGCTGAAACTTTTCATGGAGAACGCGATGAATTGCTTTAAAGATACCGAAGCGGTGAGATCATGACACGGATAGCGAAGATCGGCATATTCTTCATCGTCATCACGGCGCTGACCACCTACTACATGATGAAAAGCGCCGACTGGCTGGTGAAGGGGGGCACCTACCGGCTCTACGCCCACCTCGACGATGCGACCGGCCTGCTGGAGGATTCCGAGATACTCATCGCCGGTGTCGCCATCGGCAAGATACGGACTATAGAACTCGAAGGGGAGCGGGCCAAGCTGATGCTTGAGATCTACGACAATGTCCCGCTCTACAAGGACGCGTTTCTCTACAAGGATATGCAGTCGATGCTCGGCACCTCCATGCTCCAGCTCTCCCCCGGCAAAGACAAGGCCAATCCGCTCAAGGACGGCGACTGGATAACCCATGTGGACAGCAAGACGGGGCTCAACTACACCATAGACAAGGCCAAGTCGATAGCGAACCGCACCGAAGGGATCGTCAACAACATCGGCGATTTCGTCGAACGGGAGGATTTCCAGAAGAAGATGACCGAACTGATCGATGTCCTGACCCGCGTCTCCAAGTCGTCGGCGCAGAATGTCGAGGCGAACCTCATCCTGATGCGCGTCACGATGAAGAACATGGCCGAGATCACCGGCAAGGTCAACGCGAACTTCGACGCCAACCTCAAGCAGATGGAACTGCTCATCGCCAACACCATCGCTCTGACCGACAAGGCGAACAAAATGCTCGGCGAGAACGACAAGGCGATCAGCGAATCGCTTGCCGCGGTGCGCGACAGCCTCAAAAGCCTTTCGGGACAGGTGGCCACGGCGCAAGATGCCATCACCAGCGCCAAGGCGACCATGCAGAACATGGAGGATATCACCACCCGCATCAACAACGGCGAAGGAAATGTCGGCAAGGCGCTCAAGGACGAAAAACTTTACGAGAACATCTCCAACATCGCCGAAAAGGCATCCGACTACGCCGATTCGACCCTCGGCATGCGGGTCCATGTCGATTTTCACAGCGAGTTCCGTGCTCTTGACGAGAATTTCCAGAATATCTTTAACCTACGACTCCAGCCGCGTGACGACCGCTATTACCTGCTCGGCGTCGTCGATGATCCGTCGGGTCGCCTGACCGAAAAAACGACCGTCACCGAGATCACCGATCCAACCGTCGCCCCGGGCACCTACACCGTGATAGAAAAAGAGAAAAAGACAGAAAATTCTCTGAAACTCAACCTGCAGATCGCCCGCATCTTCGGCGATTGGACCCTGCGCGGCGGCATTATCGAGAACACCGTCGGCGCGGCGGTGGACTATACGCCGTGGAAATACTGGACCATGTCTTCCGAGATATTCGATCTCACCAGCGGCG
>CALMRE010000164.1 GCA_937871295.1 uncultured bacterium
GTGTAGTCGGGGCTGGTCTCGGCGTAGTCGCTCGGACTGCACTTCTTTCCCGATGCATCGGCGTAGCCGGGACAGACAGTGGTGTCGGGTGTCCAGCCGCTCGCGTTGATGTCGCCCAGATAGGTGACCAGCACCTTGTTGACCGGTTGGGTCGCCGCCGAGCAGTCGCCGGCGCAGTAGTCGTCATCGGCTTCGTTGCCGTCATCGCAGGCTTCGGCGCCGGTCCGGTAGCCGTCGCCGCAGTCGTCGGGACCCGTGGTGAAGGTGAAGGTGTGATCGGCCGCCATGGGGTTGCCCGCCGTATCGGTGATGGCGGTGGTGAGGGTGATGGTGTAAAGTTTTTCGCCGATGAACGGGACGGTGGGGGTAAAGGTGGCCGTCAGTCCGTTTGTCGACAACTCCACGGCGCCGTCCACGGTGGCGGCGTCGGTCGTGTTCACCACGGTCATCGTCGTCCCGGTCACATTCGTTACCGGTTCGCTGAAAAGGGCCGATATCTCACTGGTCGTTATCGGGGCGGGGTTGGTGCCGTCGGCCGGATCGGTCGAAACGACCGTCGGTGCGACGGTGTCGGTCGTCGTGAAGGCGAAGATCGCCTCATTCATCGTACTGCCGATGGTGTCGGCGATCATATTTTTCAGCGTTACGGTGTAGGTGGTGTCGGTGGCCAGATCGCTGTCGGGGTCGAGCGTCCAGACGGTGTCGCCCGCCGACCAGACCGGAGTGCCGGTGACGGCCGGAGCGCCGTTATCGCCGACGATGGTCAGAGAATCGCCGAGCGTTACGGTCGCGGTATCCATCGCCTTGGAGAAGGTGACCTCGATGAGGGTGTCGACCGCCACGCCGGTGACCGGGCCGGGTATGGTCAACAGTCCGGTCGGTTGAGAGAAGTCGGTCTTGAGCGTCCACGCATAGGTCTGGGCGAGATAGGCGCCGCCGGTACTCTGGATGTCGTCGGGCACCGTGATGGTGTAGGTGGTGTTGTCGGCGAGGTCGCCGAGCAGTTTTACCGTCAGCACGGTATCGCCGGCGGAGAGCAGCGAATTATCCACATCGATGCCGATCGCGGGGGAGATGGTGATGACCGATTCATAGGTGCCGTCGCAGCCGCCGGTGTCGTAGACGAGCGTCGCTTCGTCGACCGGCTGGCTGAAGGTGATGACGAGGTCGGGACGGACCTTGTTGGTGGTCGCGCCGTCGCCCGGATCGGTGAAACTGGCGGTGAAGGAGGCGGGCGGCGTGTCGGCGTCGGGCGCGGTGTCGGCGGTGTCGAGGTCGGCCGTATCGGGCTGCTCTTCATCGGTCAGGAGGCTGTCGTCGTCCGAGGTGAGACCGTCGTCGGTCACCACGGGCGCATCGTCGGTCACCACGGGCGCATCGTCGGCGACCACGGGCGCATCGTCGGTCACCACGGGCGCATCGTCGGTCGGGGTATAGTCATCGGTCACATAATCGTAGTCCTGCGGCGGGGTGACGGTCGGTTTGCAGTAGCCGTCGATGCAGTCGTAGCCGGTGTCGCACCCGCCGTCGACGCACTCCAGCGCGGCGACGCATTCACCGATGGAAGCGCCGAACTCATCGACGAGCGTGCCATCATTGTAGCAGTATTCCCAAACGGCGCATTCCGCGGTGTCGTAGCAGAGGAGCGGCTCCTCGTCCGCCGTACACCCGACAACAAAGAACAGCGCAAGGAACAGCGACATCATCACCGCATGTCTGAACATGACTCCCTCCTGAGGAAAATACTTTACCCACGCACGTTATAGTAGGGAAAAAAATGAAAGTCAACAGCGCCCATCAATAAAAGAAGGTGAGCGCTTCATTTGATTTATTTCAGATATCATGGTATGTTGCATCGTTTGAAAACCGTATCGCCCGAAGGAGGCCGTGATGAAGCACCTGATACCGTTCCTGTTCGTTGTTCTGCTGCTCGCCTGCACCAAGGACGACCCGTTGCCGATAGATGACTTGATCCCGGGCGATGCCGACGCGGCGCAGAATGAGAACAGCCTGCCCGATACCACCGACACCGAATCGCCCGACGGGTCCGACCTGACCGAATTGTCCGACGACGCTCTTTCGACCGACGAACTGGTCGCCGACGATGATGCGGTCGCGGGCGATGAACTCCTGAGCGACGGCGACGAACTATTGACCGACGAAACGCCCGATATCGACAACGGTCCGCTCTACGATCCGCGCGTCGAACCGGCCCTCTGCGGTATGGCGCCCTACCACTGGGTCCAGAGCGCCGATCTGGGCAAGGTGCTCGAGGTCGATCAGATGTTCGGCAGTCTGGGCGATATCGCGCAGACCAGCAAACTGGCGCTCCAGCTCATCAAGGCGCAACTCAAGAACGACGGCGAGGTGAACCTCCAGCGCGAACCGGCCTACGATACGCTCGTGTTCCGGATCCGCTACCAGACGCAGGACAAGGGACAGCTCACCGATGCGACCGGCATAGTGGCGATCCCGATGACCGGCAAGACGGTTCCCGTCCTCATGGTACAGCACGGCACCATGGGCCTCGGCGATCCCTGCTCCCCGTCGGCCGGCGGCGAACTCAACGGGACGGCGATGGTCGCGGCGCTCTTCGCCTCGTTCGGCTATATCGCCATCGCCCCCGACTATCTCGGACTCAAGAGCATGGGCACCGCATCGACCGAACTTCATTCCTACCTCGTCGGCGAACCGACCGCCATCGCGTCGCTTGATATGATCCGTGCCGTACCGGGTTTCCTCAACCGGCCCGAGGTATCGATATTCGGCATCGACGTTCAGCCGGGCAATGTCATCATATCGGGCGGTTCGCAGGGTGGCCACGCGGCCGCCTTCACCACCCGCTTCGCCCCGTATTACGCGCCGGAACTCAATATCAAGGGAGCCGTCTGGGGCATCCCGCCGACCGACATGTACCGGCACGCCAAACGGGCGCTCAACGAATATGTCCCGGCGTCGGGCAATACCGCGCTGGTGTTCCTGTCGGCCAACGACTGGTACCGCGACGAGCCGATGATGCTCTCCGATGTCTTCAACGCGCCGTGGGACAGCGATCTGCGTCCCCACGCGATGACCAGTTGCGATCTCGACGGTCCGCTCGATGCGGCGGGCGTCGACACCATTGAGGAACTCTTCACCCCCGAACTGCTCGCGGCGGCGCAGCTCGACCCGTTCTGCGACGGGTACGAACCGTGGCTTTGCTACATCAAAGAGAACACGCTGTCCCGCAGTTCGGTGCCGCGTATCGACACGATCCCCGCCTTCATGATACTTTCGGAGAACGATACGCTGGTGGTGCCGTTCATCGAACGGGAAGCCTTCGGCGAACTGTGCGATATGGGATATCAGATACAGTACCGCGAATGCACCGGCGCCTCACACAGCGACGGCTTCCTCTGGTCGCTCGACGACCAGCTCGACTGGCTCGATGAGCGCTACATCGACACTCCGATGACCGATGTCTGCACCATCCACCCGGCGGTCAAATGCAAGAGCGACCCAAACTGATCGGGCCGTCTGTATCCTTCTAATATCTAACGGTATTTCACCGGTATCGAGATGCTTTTTTCCCCGGCGGGGAGGGCGAGTTTCGCATCCTTGAATTTCGGCGGGCCCATGACCCCTTTGGCGTTATTTGAAACGCCGAGCCCCTCCTTGGGGATGCCGATCCAGTTGGTGTCTATCTGTCCGTTGTCGTTCTCATCGTGCATCACCGCGACGGCATAATCGCCCGGCGCGAGCCCCTCGAACTTGGCGTAGACGGTGTCGGCGGTCGTGATCGGCAGGGTGATGGTCTTAAATGCCTTTTCCGATTTGGTCGGGAAGCCGTCGTCCTGATTGTAGAGGTAGACGAAGACCTTTCCCTGTTTCTTGAGTCCCCACACCTTGACGGTGAGGGTGGCGGTCGCCTGCGCTTCAGTCAGGGCGAACGCGAAAATAAGCGCCAGAAGGACCGTGAGCCGCATGGGTTTCCTCCCTCGACATCCTAATTGTTCTAGGTATAGCCGTTTTGTTGACAAAGGGCAAGTTATTGGATACGAAGAAACCGCATTGCGTGCGTACCACAGAATTTACATGAGCGATAGACACAACGACATTTGCCGCGAAGGGATAGTGAAGGAGTACGCCGACGGCCGCGTCCGCGTCCTGATCACCGTCCAGAGCGCCTGCGCCTCCTGCCACGCCAAAGGTGCCTGCACATCGCTCGATATGTCCGAGAAGGTGATCGATGCCCGGGCCGACGCCCCGTTCGAGATAGGGGAGAGGGTGCGGGTCGCCGTCGCGGGTCGCTACGGCTGGACCGCGGTCCTTTACGCCTTTGTCCTGCCGATGGTCATCCTTTTCACCCTCTTTTTCACCTGCCTCTCGACCGGGAGCAATGAAACACGGGCCGCGCTTTCGGGGCTTGCCGGCATCGTCATCTATTTTCTTCTTATCCGTTTTTTCCGTGACCGGCTCTTCGGCCGGATGGAGTTCCACGTTGAACGCATTACCAACTTTCAATAGAGGTACCCCGTGAGTGCAATGATCCTGTACCCGGTCATCATGCTCGGCGCGGTCGCCGGCATCGCGGCGATCCTGCTGTTCCTGGCGGCCAAGAAATTCCATGTCGAAGAGGATCCGCGCATCGACAAAGTGGCCGAACTTCTCCCCGGCGCCAACTGCGGCGGGTGCGGCTATCCCGGTTGTCGCGGTCTTGCCGAGGCGCTCGTGAAGGCGGCCGACAAGGGCGACCTGTCGGGACTTTCCTGCCCCCCCGGCGGCTCGGCGGCGATGAAGGCGATCGGCGACGCGCTGGGCCTTGCGGTGGCCGAGACCGAGCCGATGGTGGCGGTACTCCGCTGCGGCGGCACGCATGAAAAAGCGCCCCGCACACTGACATACGACGGAGCGCAGAAGTGCGTCATCGCCCACACCGTCTTCGTCGGCGAGAAGGGGTGTCCGAACGGCTGTCTGGGCTTTGGCGACTGCGTGACGGTCTGCGCGTTCGGCGCGATGTACATGGATGAAAAGACGGGACTCCCGGTGATAGACCCCGCCAAGTGCGTCGCCTGCGGCGCCTGTGTCAAGGCCTGTCCGCGTAAGATCATCGAGATGCGCCCGAAGGGTCGGAAAGACCGTCGCGTCTGGATCAACTGCGTGAACACCGAAAAGGGCGCCGCCGCGATGAAATACTGCAAGGCGGCCTGCATCGGCTGCGGCAAGTGCGTGAAGGAGTGCCCCGAAAAGGTGCAGGCGATAACGCTCGTGAACAACCTTGCCTATATCGACCCGAAGAAATGCATCGCCTGCGGTAAATGTGTGCTCGTCTGCCCCACCAAGGCGATACTGGCCACCTTCGAGCCGCCCAAACCGAAACCGGTAGAGGCCCCCGCGCCCGCTCCGGCGGCCGAAGCGCCCAAACAGGCGAATGTCGCGTGATGAGTTATGAACTGAGATAGGAGATATACCGTGGACCTCAAGACTTTCAAGATCGGCGGTGTCCATCCGCCGGAGAACAAACTGTCGGCGGGGGTCGCCATCGAGGCGGCCGCTCTGCCCAAGCGCGCCTTCATCCACCTCGGCCAGCACCTCGGCGCGCCGGCCAAGCCGGTCGTCCAGAAGGGCGACACGGTGAAGGTGGGGACGCTCATCGGGACGGGCGAGGGCTTCATCTCGGCCGCCGTCCATTCGTCGGTGTCGGGCACCGTGTTCGCCATCGACAGTGTTATCGACGCCTCCGGCTACAAGCGCCTCGCCGTCATCATCGATGTGGCGGGTGACGAGTGGGAACCCTCCATCGACCGCAATCCCGAACTGAAGAAAGAGATAGCGCTCGACCAGAAGGCGATCGTCGAGAAGATCAAGGAGTCGGGCATCGTCGGGCTCGGCGGCGCCACCTTCCCGGCCCATGTGAAGTATATGGTGCCCGAAGGGAAGAAGGTCGACACGATCATCATCAACGCCGTCGAGTGTGAACCGTATCTTACCAGCGATCACCGCGTCATGCTCGAGAGGGCCGACGAGGTGCTGGTCGGGACGCAGATACTCATGAAGGCGCTCGGCGTCGGGAAGGCGATCATCGGCATCGAGGCCAACAAGCCCGACGCGCTGGAACTGCTCTCCCGTAAGGCGAAAGACTACACCGGTATCGCGGTGCAGGGGCTCAAGGTGCAGTACCCGCAGGGGGCCGAGAAACAACTGATCAAGGCGTGCCTCAACCGCGAAGTGCCGTCGGGCAAACTGCCGCTCGATGTCGGCTGCGTGGTCAACAATGTCGGCACGGCGCTCGCGGTCTACGAGGCGGTGCAGAAAAATAAGCCGCTCTTTGAGCGCGTGGTGACGATGACCGGGCATAAACTGCCCAAGAAGGCCAACTTCCTTGTCCGCGTCGGCACCCCGATAGCGCAACTTATCGACTCCTGCGGCGGCATCCCGGAAGGGACGGCCAAGTTCATCAACGGCGGCCCGATGATGGGCAAGGCGATGGTGAGTCCCGAAACGCCGGTGACCAAAGGGACCAGCGGGGTCATCCTCGTCGACGGGTCGGATGCGAAGCGCAACGCTCCCGGCGACTGCATCCGGTGCGCCAAATGCGTCGCCGCCTGCCCGATGGGGCTGGAACCGTACCTTATCGAGAAACAGGCCGAATACGCGTTGTGGGAGGAGGCGGAGAAAGAGGACGCCGCCGACTGCATGGAATGCGGTTGCTGCCAGTTCACCTGTCCCGCCGCGCGGCCGCTGCTCGATAATATCCGGCTCGCCAAGTCCAATGTCATGAGGATCAGAAGAGAACGGAGCAAAAAATGAGCAACTATATCGTATCGCTCTCCCCGCACGCCAAGGGGCCGCTGACGACCGAAAAGGTCATGTGGGGCGTCGTCATCGCCCTCATGCCGTCGTTCGCCTTCTCGGCCTACTATTTCGGCATCCGCGGCATCGTGGTGACGCTGGTCGCGACCATCGCCTGCATCCTCACCGAGTTCGTCATTCAGAAGTATCTGATGAAAACGACGGTCACCGCGTTCGACGGTTCGGCCGCGATCACCGGGCTCCTGCTCGCCTTCAATGTTCCGTCGAGCATCCCGATCTGGGAAGTGATCCTCGGCGCCGTATTCGCCATCGCCATCGGCAAGATGGTCTTCGGCGGGCTGGGGCGCAACCCCTTCAATCCGGCGCTCCTCGGCCGCGCCTTCATGCTGGCCTCTTTCCCGGTCGACATGACCACGTGGCCCAAGCCGGTGACGACCCAATGGCTCTGGAATATGGGCGCATCGGTCGACGGCACCACCGCCGCCACCCCGCTCGGCTACCTGAAAGAGGGGGTCAAGATGGGCGAATCGGTGACCAACCTCGTCGCGGCGTCGCCCGAACGGTTCGACCACTT
Organism: uncultured bacterium; assembly: GCA_937871295.1. Classification (GTDB taxonomy): domain Bacteria; phylum UBP6; class UBA1177; order UBA1177; family JAKLFG01; genus CALMRE01. The sequence continues at coordinate 7,367 of CALMRE010000164.1, forward strand.
CAATCTCTTCATCGGCAATGTCGGCGGCTGTATCGGCGAGGTGAGCGCCTTCGCGATACTCCTCGGCGGCATCTATATGCTCTACAGGAAGATCATCACGTGGCACATCCCGGTGTTCTACCTCGGCGGTCTGGCCCTCATCACCGGCATCTTCTGGGCGATGGACCCGACCAAATACGCCGATCCGCTCTTCCACCTTCTCGCCGGCGGCGCGATGCTGGGGGCATGGTTCATGGCGACCGACATGGTCACCAGCCCCATGACCGTCAAGGGGCAGATACTCTTCGCGGTGTGCGGCGGTCTGCTGTGCGGCCTCATCCGCATGTTCGGCGCCTTCCCCGAGGGCTGTTCCTACTCGATACTCATCATGAACGCCTTTGTCCCGCTCATCGACAAGTACATCAAGCCTACCCGCTTCGGGAAGGAGGTGAACTATGGCTAAGAAACTCGAATCGACCTTCGTGAATATGTTCGTCGTCCTGCTGGTCATCGGACTGGTCGCGGCGCTCGCGCTCGGGTTCACCTACTCGAAGACCCGCCCCGAGATCGAGGCGGCGGCGCAGAAGAAACAGGAAAAGAACATCACGGCGGTGCTCGACGGGATCACCTACGACAATAAACCGCTCGCCGAAAAATACACGGTCGAGGGTTTCGAACGCCTCGAACTCTATCCCGCCAAACAGGGCGGTGCGTTGGTCGGCACGGCGGTCAAGACGGTCTCTCCCGCCGGTTATTCGGGCGATGTCTGGCTCATGGCCGGTTTCAAGCCCGACGGCGTCATCAATGCGGTGTCGGTGGTCGAGCACAAGGAGACCCCGGGGCTCGGCACCAAGATGGACACCAAGTGGAAGGATCAGTATACCGGCAAGAATCCCGGCGTGAACAACCTCAAGGTCAGGAAGGACGGCGGCGAGATCGACGCGATAACGGCCGCCACCATCAGTTCGCGCGCCTTCACCGACGCGGTACAGAAGGCCTACGAGGCCGTCAAGAAGGGAGGTGAGAAATGAATAATCTACAGGTTTTCACCCGCGGCCTGATCAAGGAGAACCCGATATTCGTCCTCCTGCTCGGCATGTGCCCGACGCTCGCGGTCTCCAGTTCGGCCTTCAACGGACTCGGCATGGGCCTGGCGGCGACCTTCGTGCTGATCTGTTCGAATGTGGTCATCGCGCTTCTCAAGAATCTCATCCCCGACAAGGTCCGCATCCCGGCCTTCATCGTGGTCATCGCCGCGTTCGTGACGATCGTCGACCTCTCGATGCAGGCCTTCACCCCGGCCCTCTCCGAATCGCTGGGCGTCTTCATACCGCTGATCGTGGTCAACTGCATCATTCTCGCCCGCGCCGAGGCCTTCGCCTCGAAGAACGGCGTGCTGGGGAGTCTCTTGGACGGTCTGGGCATGGGGCTCGGTTTCGCCATCGCGCTCACCATACTCGGCGGCATCCGCGAGATACTGGGCGACGGCAAGTTCTTCGGCATCCCGCTGTTCGGCGAAAATCCGACCACCGTGCTACTGTTCATCCTGCCTCCCGGCGCGTTCATCGCCCTCGGGCTCGTGATCGCCTTCGTGAACAAGTTCGTCAAAAAAACGGCGTAGGGGGTAGGTCATGTCATATTTCAATATCATCATCGGTTCGATATTCGTCAACAACATCGTGCTCGCGATGTTCCTCGGCATCTGTCCCTTCCTCGGCGTGTCGAGCAAGGTCTCGACCTCGGTCGGGATGGGGGCGGCGGTCGTCTTCGTCATGACGCTCGCGACGCTCGTTACCTACCTCATTCAGACGCTGGTGCTGCTGCCGCTTCAGATCGGCTTCATGCAGACGGTCGTGTTCATCCTCGTCATCGCGTCGCTGGTGCAGATGGTCGAGATCATCCTGAAGAAGATATCGCAGCCGCTCTATCAGGCGCTCGGCATCTTCCTGCCGCTCATCACCACCAACTGCGCGGTGCTGGGCGTCGCTCTGCTGGTCATCAAGAAGAATATGTCGCTGGCCGATGCGATGGTCTACGCCGTCGCCAACGCGATCGGCTTCACTCTCGCGCTGGTGGTCTTCGCCGGCATCCGCGAGAAACTCGCGCTGGTCGATATCCCCAAACCGATGCGCGGCGCCCCCATAGCGCTCATCACCGCCGGACTTCTCAGCCTCGCCTTCATGGGCTTCGCGGGACTCGTGAAATAGCGTTACGATTTCTTCTTGCAACTATATTCCGTTCGGTTATAATCGCCCCATACCGAACGGAGGTGCCTCATGCGTTCCTTTTTCTGCCTTTTCCTGTGCTCCATCCTGTTCATCGCTTGTGACGGCCCGCAGCTGCAACTGTATCCCGACGCCGCGCTGAACGACGAGGCGGCGGTCGCCGACGATTTTATCGAACCGGCGGGAGACGACGGGGAGACGGCGGACGATATGATCACCGACGACAATATGCCCGATATCGACGAGATGCCGGAGGAAGAAGAGGATGATGCCTTGTTCAGCGACGATGACGGTGCTTTTGTCGATGAGGAGCCAGTATGGCCGAAACAATGGGCTGTCGGCAGTCGGGGTTTGGGGATTGCGGTCGACGGTTCCGGCAACATCTATGTGACCGGAGTAACCTATGTCATTATTGCCGAGCGGCCCATTGAAGATCCTCTGCCCGAATACTGTTCCGAGGAACACGGGTGTTACCAAGATGTATTCCTGACGAAATTCGATCTGTTCGGCAATCGTCTCTGGACCAAACAGTGGGGTACTCAGTGGAGCGATTGGGGGAAATCGGTCGCGGTCGATGGTTCGGGCGATGTCTATGTGACGGGGTCCACTACGGGAGATATGGTTTTGCATGACGATGAGGATTGTGCGGGGCCCGGTATCGCTTGCCCGGAAGATGTCTTTTTGACGAAACTCGACGATCAGGGAACGGAGTTGTGGACACTGCAATGGGGGACCACCGACGATGATGACGGAGGAACCTCGGTGGCGGTCGCCGCTTCAGGTTCCGTCTATGTGACCGGTTTCACCACGGGGGTCGACTTTGACGGGGAGATGCATATCGGGGACGGCCGGTGCGCTGAAACCATGGAAGAGTTTCCGGCGCCGTGCGGCGATATGTTCCTGACAAAGATAACCCCAATGGGGACGATCGCGTGGTCGATACAGTACGGCACTATGGACGACGAATATGGCAGGTCGCTGGCGGTCGATGGCTCTGAAAATATTTATATTACCGGTGCTACCACGGGCTCGTTCGATGGCGACGGAACGGCCGAAACGCGTCCCGGCGATGTCTTTCTGGTTACATTCGATCAGAGCGGCGCACGGGGGTGGATCCGGCAGTGGGGAACCGAAGTTTGGGATGGAGGCCATGCGGTCGCAACCGACGGCGAGGGATCCGTTTTCATTACCGGTCTTACCCACGGTGATCTTGACGGAAATTCCCTTAACGAGGGACTTTGTCCGGTTTTGGGCGATGAGAATCAGGCGTGTGCCGATGCCTTTCTGACGAAGTTTACTGCCGCGGGTGAAAAACAGTGGACCCGCTTGTGGGGAAGTGTCGATTATGATGATGGATATGGAGTGGCTGTCGATAGCCGGGGCAATGTTTTTGTGACGGGTTCGGCCGCCGGCGATGTCGATGACGCCGTTTTTGCCGGTGGTTTTGGAACCGACATTATGTTGACGAAATTCGATGCGGCGGGGGAACGGCTCTGGACGAAATTATGGGGCGGCGCCACGGACGACGCGGGGAGGGATGTCGTTGTCGATAGGAACGATACCGTCTATCTGACCGGGCATATCAATTATGATCCGGCGCATTCCCAGATGTCGACATCCGGTCCTTCTCCCTTTCTCATCAGGGAACTGCCGGAGATAGCTCCCATAAAGTAACGGCGCTTTTCTTCTTGCATCCCTTTTTCGCTCTGCTATAATCGCCGCATACCGAACGGAGGTGTTCCATGCGCTCCTTTTTCTGCCTTTTCCTGTTTTTCATCCTGTTCATCGCCTGCGGCAATCAGCAGACGCAACCGTATCCGGACGCCGATCTGAACGATGAGACGGCGATCGCCGACGAGGGAGGGGAAAAGGACGAAAGCGACATAAGAGACGAAAAGGACGATGAACTGCTGGGGGATGATCTGTCCGATCAGCCGGATCAGACCGATAACGAGCAGTCCGACGATATTCTGATCGACGACCAGCCCGATCAATTCGACGACATCCTGCCCGACATGGACACGGCGCCGGCCGACTGCCAGATCAACACCGACTGTCCGTTCGGCTCCCGGTGCGACACGACGACCTCGCCGCACGAATGTCTCCCGATGAGCACCTGCAAGAGTGATGTGGACTGCGCCACCTACGAGAAATGCGCCATCGTTGACAACTGGAAGCAGTGTCAGATGACCATCGCGTCGAAGCAGTGCGACAGCGAGGGGAATTGCGATTTCGGCGAGGTGTGCGAAACGATCTACGGACTCTACGATATCTGCCGCTCGGTGAACGAATGCGCGACCGCCGACGAATGTTTGGAAGGCGAACTGTGCGAATCGAACGGGCAGTATCTCGAGTGCGTGACCGTTTGCCAGATAGACACCGACTGCCCCTTTGGGTACCGCTGCAGCCCCGCGTCGCCGCACAACCTGTGTCTGTACGCAAACGAATGCGTCCGCGATTCCGACTGCGAATCGTTCAATACCTGCGAACCGTTCGGCAACTGGATGAAATGCACGATCAACGCGACCGGGAAATTCTGTTCGGACGACGACGGCTGCGATCCGTCGGAATACTGCGACCTGCTCATCGGTCCGGTCGGCGGCTGCAAATCGCGCGACCAGTGTCATGTCGACGCCGACTGCGGCGACATCAACCTCGTCTGCGCCTCCAACGGCGTCTATTACGAATGCGTGACCGACGAACCGAAGGACTGTTTCGTCGACCAGCAGTGCCCGAACGGATGGGCCTGTTCACCCGATAATGTCTGCGTGCCGCCCTACGCCGGGGTTTGCCCCGAGGTGGAGGGGGTCTGGGCGGCGCTGGTATCCGCCAACATCCTCATCCCGCAGGGGACCATCTATGAATTCGTTCCCGAGAATGGTTGCACCGGCAAGATACTGCCGCAGGACCAGCAGATAGAAGCGGGAACTTTCTCTCAGACCGTGCCGGGTCAGTACGACCTTACCATGGCGCTCTTTTTATCCTGCACCGGTCAGCTGACGATGGCGACCATCATGGAGCTGACCTGCCCGAGCGGCAACGCGACGCTGGTGAAGACCAACTGAAAAAAAGGGCGGGGTTCCCCCCGCCCGGAATGATCGGAAATAGCGGTTGACTTAATTGTCGGGAAGCAGGGTGTCTTCGTCGGTGGGGGTTCCGCCCATCGTATCCCATTCCGCTTCGGCGATGGTGATGCAGGCGCCGCCCGGCACCGGGGTGGAGGTGTAGTCGCTCGCGACGGTGACCTCGACGAGTCGCACGCCCTCAAGGCGTCCCTTCGACTCTGCGCCCATCTCGCCCTCGACCGCGTTGAGGTCGTCGATGACGATGGAGCCGGTCTGCTGGAAGAAGGACTTGGGCAGAGCGGCCGGGTCGTCGCTGCTGTCCTGCACGATCATGATGCACCACTGGCAGTCGATGTAGTTGGTGCCGGCCAGATCGAAGGTGCCGGCGGTCTGCGCGCCGTAGAACTCGATCCAGAACATATCGTCGAACGCCGCGCCGATCTCCTCGACGACGGTCCCTTCGTAGACGCTGGGATAGTCGATATTGGAGGCGATGTCGGAGATGTGGACCACGGTGCAGTCGGTGCAGGCGGTCTGGTCTTCGTTGCACTGCTTGCCCTCTTCACAGCCGTCGCCGCATTCGCCGCCGCAGCCGTCGGAGCCGCAGACCTTGTCGGTGCAGTCGGGGACGCAGATGGTGTCCCACGAACCGGTTATCTCGTAGCAGGCGCCGCCCGCGACCGGGGTGGAAAGGTAGGTGCCGCTCTCGATGGTGACCTCGACGAGGCGCGCGGTGATGCTGCCCTTCGATTCGAGGGTCCCCGCCTTGACCTCGGTGATGTCGAGGGTGCCGTCGTACTGGAAGTAATACTTGGCGATGGCGCCGCCTTCGACATCGTAGTCCTCGAACAGGAGGGCGCACTCGGTGCAGGTGGCGTAGTTGTCGTTGGCGTCGCTCGCCAGATCGATGGTGCCTACGGTCAATTCGGTCTGGATGGTCGCGGCGTCGATGTAGAACTGGAGGGAGAACTTGTCGATGATGGTCTCGGAGCCGAGGTTGATCGAGGGAACGCCCTCATACACGGTCGCGGCCAGCACGATGTCGTTGATGTCGATCTTGGTGCATTCGCCAATGACGAATTCGTCGTCGGTGACCAGCGTGTCCTCGTCGGTCGCGATGTTGTCGGTCTGGGTGTCGGTCGCCGGGTCATCGGTCACTACATCGGTGTCGCCGGCGGTGTCGATGTCGAGATCCTCTTTTTCGTTGTCGTCGCACGCGACGAACATCAGCGCGAGCATAGCCGCCGCGCACAGGGTGAGCCATTTGGTCATGTATGCCTCCGTTTCAGGGGTTTGGGAAACTATTTCTTCCGGAACATCCGGTAGTACGAAAAGATGAACAGGGTGATGATGCTGCCCCACGACAGCGCCATGAAGATGATCGCTTCGGTGTTCATGCCGCACCTCCCGGAGAGGTCTTCATCCGTTTCGCCGCGTAGACGGTCAGCGCGATCACCAGCGCCAGACCGCCGAAGACCAGCAGCCGCGCCCCCCAGATGTAGGGCTTGTCGGCCTCCGCCACCCCTTCCATGAGTATCGTCGGGATGAACTGCTGATAGCTCCACGCGCCGAGTATCGCGAAAAGGTAGAGCGGCGTCACATATTTGATGATGAACTTGTAGAAGGAGGGAATGCGGATATCGGACCCCTGATGCATCTCTTCCCACGCTTTGTCGATGCCGATCACCCAGCCGAAGATGACCGTCTCGACCGTGGCGAACAGCACGAGGAACACCGTGCCGCCCCAGAAGTCGAGTTCATCCACAAAGCCGTGGCCGAGGAAGAATATCGCTGGCTGGCAGGCGATGAACGCGATGATGCCCAGTATGCCGGTCGCCTTTTTGCGGTCGACCTTGAGTTCATCCTGCATGAAGGACATGGCGGGCTGTATCATGGAGACCGACGAGGTGATGCCCGCGATGAACAAGAGCAGGAACCACAGCCCCGCGAAGAACGCCCCGAGCGGTATCTTGCCGAAAATGAGCGGCATGGTCACGAACCCGATGTTGAACAGTCCGCTTTTCGCCACCTCCAAAGTTCCCGCCGCGCCGAGGAAGACGAAGGCGGCCGGGATGACCACCGATCCGCCGAGGATCACTTCGCAGACCTCGTTGGTGGAGGCGGCCGACAGCCCCGAGAGGACCACATCGTCGTCCTTTTTCAGGTAACTGGCGTAGGCGATGATGACCCCCATGCCGATGGAGAGGGTGAAGAATATCTGCCCCGCCGCCTCCAGCCAGACCTTCGCATTGGCGAGGCTCGAAAGGTCGGGGGTATAGATGAAGTTGAGCGCGTTGGCTATCGACAGTTCCGGCTGGGCCGGGGCGGGAGTTCCCAGCGACAGGGTGCTGGCGACCAGCAGTACCGCGAGGACGATGAGTAT
>CALMRE010000165.1 GCA_937871295.1 uncultured bacterium
TGTCGCACGGCGGCATGGAGGCCACCTACGACGATCAGGACCGGATGATGACCTATGGCGACAATGCCTACGCCTACACCGTGAACGGCGACATCCTCACCAAGACCGATACGCAGGGGACCCCCGACACGGCCGACGACGAACTGACGACCTACACCCACGACGCCCTCGGCAACCTGACCGGCGTCACGCTCCCCGACAACACCGCGATCACCTACACCTACGACGGCAGGAACCGCAGAATAGCGCGGAGCGTTGACGGAACCGTCGCCGAACGGTTCATTTACCTCAACCAGTTGAAACCCGCCGCCAAAGTAGACGGCGCCGGACAGGTCATAGAAACTTACATTTACGGCACCCGCATCAACACGCCTGATTATATCGTGCGCGGCACCGACAAGTACCGCGTGATAAGCGACGAACGGGGCAGTGTGCGGCTGGTTGTGAAGGTGAGCGACGGCACCGTGGCGCAAGAGATCGCCTACGATGAGTTCGGCAATGTCGTTGCCGACACCAACCCCGGCTTCCAGCCGTTCTACTACGCCGGAGGAGTCTACGACCTCGACACGAAACTCGTCAAATTCGGGGCGAGAGACTACGACCCGGAAACGGGAAGATGGTTGCAGAAAGAACCGTTGGGATTCAGGGGGAGTAACAACTTCTATATTTATGCCAAAAATGATCCGGTGAATTGGATGGATATCACCGGGCAAAAACCAGGAGATGTTTTTAAAACTCCGGATGAGGCAGCTATTGATGCGATATTCTCGGTCTTTGACATTTCAATAGCGGAAGATCGCGAGTATGGTGGATATATTGTTCAAACACCAGAAGGTTTTGTTGCGACACCAGCTGTGGCGGGTTTTTATGGAACAGGAACTGTTGACCTAGGTCCCGTTTGTTCTGGTGCGGTGGGTAGTTATCATACTCACGGAAGAGGAGTTCCGGGTGGTCCAAGATGGGATCAATTCTCACAGCTAGATAATTATGAAGACAAGAAGGCAAATCTAAAATACGGCTATTTGGGCACACCTCAAAAAGTTATAAAGAAAGTAGATTACACTACGACGGGACCCGATGTGACCATATTGTATGGAAAGTAAAAACCTTTGCCACGGAGAATATCGTCATGATGAGAAAACTCTTAATCATAGGTATGTTGATGTGCCATAGCGAATCATTCGCTTCAGAAGAGATGTTTAATAAGGCAAAATCCATTGCAGAAAAAGAGGCCAGCCGGTTGAAAATGGAATTTGTCGATGAGACTTTATACAGTAGCACTCGTCCTCTTACTCCTGATTTGTTATTGGATGACTGTGTGGAAGATATCTATAAAAGGATTCGTTCGGTGCCCCACAACAAAAATGAGGAGGAAAATCAGAAAAATGAAAAAGATTTTATAAGAAAAAAAATCTGTGAGCCGTGGTTTTCCAAATGTAAGAGTTTAAAGAAAGATCATAGGTATTGGTTTTTTGAAATTAATGGGAGGAAAAACAAACCGAATCATCGAGGTGCGAAAATACTTTTTATCTTTGTGGATGCTCAAACTTTTGAAATATATTCGTACAGTTGGGATGAAAGATAGTGAACGGTACAGTGTACTACCTGTCCTCTGTCAAATCAACATCAAACTCAGCTCAGCCATGAAACCGTCCATAGTCCGTCGGCGTCTTTGACATCGTGAGAAGTCTCGGCGGCAAAAAGCTCGATACCATCCTCACCCCCGAGGGCAACGGGCTGACCTACGACTACACCGGCGCGCTCCTCGCCACCGAATCGTGGAGCGGCGAAGTGACCGGGACCGTGGGCCGCACTTATGAGAGGGGTCAGTCCTCGACATAAGACATTTCAAGACTCTTTGATTGAAAAGATGGCGCGCCCGGGAGGACTCGAACCTCCAACCCTTTGGTTCGAAGCCAAATGATCTATCCATTGAACTACGGGCGCACAAGAACATGAAAAAAACGGGTCAAGCCCCGAAGGACCCAACCCGTTGAAAGAGATGGTGGCGAGGGAGTGACTCGAACACTCAACCCTCGGGATATGAATCCGATGCTCTAACCAGTTGAGCCACCTCGCCACGAGGCGTTGCCGATAATAATCGTCCGCATGTTTTTGTCAAAGATTTTTAGAGGGGTTTGCGCAGAAGCGTTTCGAGCCGCTGTTCTTTGATGCCGTAGTGGGCCTTGATGGCCGCTATTCCGGCGTGGAATTGAGCGGGGTCGCGCGGTTTGGCGAGTTTCCGGCCGACGATCATCAGATTTTTCGCGGTGTGTTCGCCCGAGATGAATTCGAATACCTTCGCCGCGTAGCCCGCCGACTCCATGAGGAGCGCCCGGAGGCCGTCGGTCACGATCTCGGCCTGCCGTTCGGCGAGTATGCCGTGTCCGATGAACGCGTTGGCGCCCCCGGTGACGACGAGTTGTTTGCGTAGTTCTTTGTGACAGCAGGGGGCGCAGATGATGAGCTGCGCGCCGTTGACTACACCTTTATATATGGCGTCATCGGTGGCGGTGTCGCAGGCGTGGAGGGCGATGACCATGTCGACCGCCGCGAGTTCGGTCGTCGCGATGGTCCCCGGCGTGAAGGAGAGTCCGGTGAATTTGCTGCCGGCCGCGATCTTATTGCAGAGGTCGACCAGTTCCGTGCGCTCCTCGATGCCGACCATCTTCGGCGCGAGTTTCTTTGTGGTGACGAGGTGGTCGTACAGCGCGAAGGTGAGGTACCCCTTGCCGCTCCCCATGTCGGCGATGACCGGCGCGGCGGGGAGCGGCGCCTCGTTGAGGAGGCCGTCGACGATCTCGATGTATTTGTCTATCTGTTTGAACTTGTCCTGCATGGTCGGTTTCACATTCCCGGCGGCATCGGTGATGCCCAGCGCGTGGAGATAGGGGGAGTGGGGATCGACGAGGCGCGACTTCGCCTTGTTGTGGTCGAGCGACGGTGCTTCGTTAAAGCGCGGCGCCGATGCGGTGATGCGTGGCCCTTTCTCCTGAAGCATCAGGTGGAGGTCTTCGGTACGGGTGTAGAGGTCGGCGTTGCGGAAGGCGATGTCGAGAAGTCCCCCGATGACGGTCCGCGCCTCGGCCGGGTCGTAGTTCTTGACGATGTCTTTGGTCGTGTGGCGGTAGGTGCAGGATATCGCCAGCCCCTTTTTGATGGTGACGAGCCGCGCGATGACCTGCGTGAGGTCGCTTTTTTTATCGCGGCGGTCGCTGAGGAGCAGCTTCACGAGGCTCTGATCGACGATGCTCCGGTCGAGCGCATCGAAGAAACGGTCGGTGGCGGGACTGGTGGTGTTGGTCATAGCGGTACCTCCATGCGGGCAGTATACCGACTTTTCGCCGGCGCGCAAATATCGGCGCGAATCTTTACTTTTTGCGGGGAATGGTTAGGCTCGCCGGCGGATCTGGATGGAGGTGTCGCCATGTCCCTGACGCGTTCCGCGATCATGCTGATAGTGTCGTTCTGTCTGCTTGCGCTCCCGTCGCCCGCTCCGGCGGCCGATATCGGGGAACGGCTCTCCGCGCTCGAAAAGCGTCAGGAGGAACTGGCGGCGGAGAACCGGAAACTCCGCGAAGAACTGAAAACGCCGGAAAAAGCGGCCGAGGCCGTGCCGCAGACGCCGGCGCCGGTGGGAAAAAAGGCGGTCGAGTTCGTCCCGTACGGGTTTGTCGACCTGACCGGCTGGGCCCACGACGCCCGTTTCAACGCGAGCGAACTGCCGCTCTATGTAAAGGATGAGAGCGAAAGCACGACCGGCGTGACGGCGAAGCGTTCGCGGCTCGGTACGAAGATACTTTTCCCGCAACTGGAGACGGTGAAACTCTCGGCGACGCTCGAGATCGATTTCTTCACCAACATGGCCGACACCGGTTTCGCCGAAGGCTACGCGATGATTCGGATGCGGCATGCCTTCTTTGACCTCAGCCGGACCTGGGGCGCTTCGATGCTGGGCTGTAAGATCGGCCAGACATGGCTCACCGCGGTGCCCAACTTCTTCCCGGCGGTCGTCAATCCGGCGCAGGGCTGGGCCGTCGGCAACCTGTGGCAGAGAATGCCGCTGGCCGAGGTCTATTTCACCCAGAAGTTCGCCGACACCTTCGCCTTCACCGCGCAACTGGCCGCCGTACGCGCCATCACCGGCGCCTCGGCCAACCGCAACGGCTTCCTCGAGGTCAACATCGACGCGGGCGATGCGTCGCATATCCCGCAGATACAGGCCCAGTTGTCGCTCAAGGGGAAAGTTTCGGGACTCGATCTGCTTCTCGCCGTCGGCGGCGCGTGGGGCCGCGAGAACTACAAAGGGGGCGTCCTGCAGAACAGGAAGACGGTCACCTACACCGGCGGTATCGTCGATGTCGGACTGATCCACCCGGCGCTCAAGATAGCGCACGAGTATTTTGAATTGGCCGGAAAATTCTACTGGGGGCAGAATCTCGACGGGTTCGGCGCGTTCGGCGGCGGCCTGCTGACCGAACAGCTCGACGCGGCCACCGTGCGGGTGATCGGCAGTCGCCGCACGATGGGCTACTGGGGACAGGTGACCGGCAAGCCGCTCAAAGGGCTGTCGCTCAATATCGGCTACGGCGCCGAGGATCCCGACCAGAAACAGGAAGGGGCTGCGCCGGGGTATGAACGGAACTCCTCGCTGTGGATATCGTCCTTTTACACCTTTTTCGACCATGTCACGCTCGGCTTCCAGTGGGCGCAGGTGTGGACCGACACCGCCGGCGGCCGTCTGACCGGCAACAGCATCATGGGCAATGTGCGTCTCTCGTTCTGACCGCGTCCTCTTTTTTCCGGAATAAAATTGACTCGACACGCGCCGGTCGTTAGTATGGGACGTTGTGGTCCGAATTAACAACCGAAAGGAGCGAAGCATGGCGGAGAACACGAGCAACATCCTGAAGCAGGCGATACTCGCCGAGCGGCGCGGCGCGGCGCTTTACGATCAGGTGGCCAAGCAGACAAAGAATCCCAAGATGGCCGAGTTCTTCAAGGGGATGGCCGAAGAGGAGAAAGGGCATGAGGCGCTGCTGGCGGCGCAACTCAAGAACGCGATGGGGGGCAAGCCCTTCACCGTGGCGCAGATGAACGACTTCGGCAAGAAGGTGACCACCGCCTTCCTGACCAAGGAACTGCTTTCCGAGATAAACGCGGCCGGTTTCGAGGCGGCGGCCATCGCGTCGGCGATAAACCTCGAGAAGAACGCGGTCGAATTCTACGGCAAACAGGCCGATGCGGCGACCGACGACAACGAAAAGAAACTTTTCCGCTGGCTCTCCGACTGGGAGAAGGGGCACCTCGACATGCTCAACCAGATGGACCGCGACCTCACCGAGTCGGTGTGGGACTCCAACCAGTTCTTCCCGTACTGATCTAGTAATTCGGCAGGAATCTGCAGTAATAGGGATTTGCCTCGATAAGCGCCTGTATCTCGCCGAACATCGCGTCGCATTCGGGGCGTACTTCGGCCTCGTGGCGTCGCAGGGGTCCGTAGTGCCCCAGCGAGCCGCCGCTCACCCGGAGCATGAAGGCGGCATATTCGGCGGCGAAGGTGGGGCAGCTCTTCTCCATTTCCTGAAATATGACCCCTTCGCCGGTGCCGTAGTTCTCCCAGTCGGCGGCGCTGCAATAGACATCCTCCGAGAAGATATCGAGTAGACACGCTACCGGGAAGGCCATGTTGTAGAGGATCTTCCAGTGGGCGTAGAGGGTGTCGAGTTCGTCGCTGAAGTTATGCGAGTTGTAACTGGTCTGAAAGAGCCCCGCCTCGGCCGTGTCGGCGGTGACATTGTCGGCCGACTGATCGCGGCCGCAGCAATGTTCGCCCGAACTTTCGCGCATCCCGAGCCCGAGGAGCAGGGTGTAGGCGTGGCGCAGGGTGTCGGCGCCGTCGACGCTGTTATCCATGCTCAGATCGGCGAATATCTCTTCGTACCACGCGAGGGCGTCGTGTTCGGTGTCGGTGGTTTTCGCGGCGGCGACGGTGGCCACATCGGAGCGGTCGATATGGCAGAAGGCCCCCGCGAAGACCAGTCCCATCCCGGTGGTGTAGGCAAGCGGCGCGTCGCCGCGGTCGGCCCAGTAGTAGTCGGCGCAGGTCGAGGCGGCGGTGATGTCGATGACCGCCTTATTGATGTCGAGACATTCGGACCATTCGCCCCACTTGCCGTCCACGCAGTTGCGGATCTGCTTGCCGTTCGGGTAGCCGCAGTCGCCGTCGTCGATGGTGCCGTCGATGCATTCGATAACGGTGTCGGTGTCGACGATGAGCGCGTCGTCGATCGTATCGTCGGGAAAGTCGGTGTCGGTCGGCGTGGTGTCGGACGAATCGGGGAGATCAGTCTGATCGGTCTGCGCGATATCGTCATCGCAGTAAAGCGCATCACAGACGAAAGAACCGTCGTATATGCAGGTGCAGAGGTTGCAGGCGATCGTTATCATGGCGCCTACCGGATAGGTGATGCCGTCATGTTCGCAGGTAACGATGGTGTCGACATCGTTGTCGTTCCCGTTCCCGCCGTCGCACGCGGCGATGAACAAAAGCGCCGTGAAAAGCAGAAAATAGCGCGTCATGGGTAGCCCCCTCGCTGAATGAATGGAACAGCCCGCAGTATAACCGGCGGCTCCGAAGAATCAATTTCTTACCGTGTCCGAGCCGTCAGCGTTCCTTCCTTCGTCCTCTTTTTTGTTGACAATCATACCGCTTTTCCGTACCTTGTCACACAGCATATTTTCTTTTTCTAGGAGGGAATGCGATGAACATCGAGAGAAAAGAGCGCGTCCAGATGACCGGTTTCCTCGCCAATGTAAAGGTCGAGGGTATCTACAACACCTTCCCGCTGGTCGACATCAACGAAGAGGGCATCGGCATCCATGTCCCCGTGCAGTTGAAGATGAAAGAGGGGGATCAGTACGAGATCCGTTACGACATCATCGACGAGAAGTACGGCGGGTTTGACACCAAGGTCAATTATCTGGTCAAGAAAGACGGTATCGCCGGCACCGGCGTGGTCATGCGTATCGTCCCGGTGAACGCCAAGACCAACCTGATCGGTCTCAAGATGGACTATATCTCCGACGAGGCGAAGGAGGCCAAGGAGAAACTCAAGAAGGCGCGCGAGATCATCAAGAAACTCGGCGATTCTCCGAAATCGTACATAGAGTTCGGTTTTCAGGTCGAGGAGCAGGCGCGCGATCCGCGGCTCCGCGGCTATCCCACCTTCGAAGGGGTTGTCTCGACCGAGGACAACATGCTGAAATTCCTCGTCGATGCCGAGTACGAATATCTTTTCCTCGACAACGATTATGTCTCCATCAAGTTCCCCATCAAGGCCAACGAGAAGGATTTCTTTACCGTGCAGGGGCACATCAAAGGCAATCATATCTTCAATATGTACAAAAATCTCATCTCCGTCGAACTCGACCTGTGGGACAAGAACGATCAGGAACTCCTGAAACGGGAACTCGCCCGCCACAACATCGAGAACGAAGACATCCTCCGTTTTCCCCGCTGATATTTCAATAAATAGTCGCCCCCCGGCGCACTAAAGAGCCGTCATCGGTCATTATGTCTTCGAGTATGGAGGGAGCCATGTCGCTGAAAAGATTGGTGTTGTTTTTGTCCGTGGTCCTGCTCGCGCTGACTTTTGCCGCTTGCGGTAACTCGGTCAACGGGCTGGCGGGAGATCCCGGCGACGATCCGTTCGCCGACAATCCGCCGCGCGACATCAAGGTGGGGACGCTGACCCTGCATGAATCGCGCATCTACATCGCCTACGACGGGGGCGAATACCGGCTCCATATGCCGGTGACGGTCGATCCCGGTTCGCCGGCGATCCGCACGAAGGTCGATATCACGGTGGGCGACTACGCCGGAACGCTGCGGGAAGATATGGCCCGGAGCGCCGAGGCTTCGCTGGGGATCACCTCCAAGGAGATCGTCATCCCGCTCGGTAAGGAGTATCTGCCCGCATATGACACGGCGGCGGGACTCCTGCTCAACTATAAACTCTCGTGGAACCAATTGGAACTGCCCGGGAAGGTGTCGTTCTTCTATGTCATGCCGCGCGTCCAGACCCAACTGCTCGGCGCAAAGCGACTGCTCGAGGGCGATACGACGCTCTATAAGGTCTTCGTCCAGAACCGTCAGGCGGGCGATCCGATCATGAATGTGGCGATAACACTCAACGCCCTCATGGGCGAAGAGGTGGTGGCCAGCGGCACCGGCAAGACCGACAGTTTCGGTCAGGCGTCGATAGAGCTGTCGATACCGGCCGAACTCGACGGCCAGCTCGATCTGGTGGCGACGGTCGGTACCGAACTGGGCCAGCAGGTGGTCCGCACGACCGCCTCCTGCGAGCGGTTCGACAAGGTGCTTCTCACGACCGACAAGCCGGTCTATCAGCCGGGGCAGACGATCTACATCCGCGCCCTTTCTCTGCGCGTTCCGCATAAGACGCCGCTCGGCGCCCGCGAAGTGACCCTTGAGATACTCGATCCGAAGGGGACCAAGGTATTCAAGGAGAAGGGGACCACGAGCGAGTGGGGCGTATTTGCCACCTCGTTCAAACTGGCGAGTCTCGTCGGGTTGGGCAATTACAAGGTGCAGGCGGTCATCGGGACCGACAACGCGGTGGTCGAGGAGAAGACCATCCTCGTCGACAACTATGTCCTGCCCAAGTTCAACATCACCTTCAGCGCCGACAAGGATTTCTATCTGCCCGGCCAGCCCTTCACCGGCACGGTCAACTCTCAGTATTTCTACGGGAAACCGGTCGCCGGCGGCGCGGTCCATGTGTCGGCCAAGAAGTTCGATATCGAGTTCGTCGAGTTCCAGACGATCGACGGTACGCTCGACGCGGAGGGCGAATTCTCGTTCGACCTGACGCTTCCCACCTATTTCACCGGTAGTGAACTGGAGCAGGGGAACGCCTTTGTCCAGTTCGACATCACGGTCAAGGATACGGCGGGGCACGAACAGACCACCGTGAAGAAGGCGCTGGTCGTGCAGGATCCGGTGCTCATCACGCTCGTTCCCGAGGCGGGGCGCATCCTGCCGGGGCTTGAACAGTTGTTCTACCTCATCCTGAGCGATCCGTCGGGCAAGCCGGTGGGCGACGCGGTGAACATCTCCAGCACGGCGGGGAATTTCGATGTGACGGTGCCGGTGCTCGGTATCGCCGTGTTCCCGTACACCGCTGCGGGCGACGAACTCGACTTCACGGTGAAACTGGGCGAGATCACCAAGACCTTCACCTTCAGCAAGGATACGAACAGCGAATTTGTGATGCTTTCGCCGCTCAAGCCGATCCTTGAAGTAGGCGATACCCTGCCGGTCGCCGTGGTGGCGAGTTTCGACCCGACCGATCCGGTCCCGTCGATGCTCCCCGACCGCGTCTATCTCGATGTCATTCAGAACGGCCAGACGCGCCTGATGAAGACGGTGCCGCTCGAAAAGGGGAAGGCGCTGGTCGATATAGCGGTCGACGAAACGCTCACCGGTCCGGTCGAACTGCTCGCCTACTACCTGACCGAGGAAGGGAACATCATCCGCGATTCGCGCACCGTCTATGTCCGCAAGGCATCCAGTCTCGCGATAGACCTCGCGACCGACAAGGAGACCTACAAGCCGCGCGAGAAGGCGAATCTGACCTTCTCGGTGGCCGATCTGGCGGGCGAAGCGGTCGAGGCGGCGCTGGGCGTAGCGATCGTCGACGAAGCGGTCTTCGCGGTGCAGGAGTTCAAGCCGGGTCTCGAACAGACCTACTTCGAACTCGAAGAGAACATCATGAACCCGACCTATACCGTCTACGGCGTCGCACCCTCCGATATTATGACGGTCGAGCCGGCGACCGAGGAGGAGGAACAGGAACTCGACGAGCGGACCAGCGCCTACTTCGCCGCCGAGGGTGATCGGGCGGGCTATCCGCTGGCCGAGGATTCCTACAAGGCGCCCGAAAGCGCCTACAAGGGTCAGGCGGCGACCGCGGTCGGTACGCGCCTTGAGACCGTTTTCAGCGCCTACAAGGACCAGAGCTATCTCTGGGACTGCACGCAGTACGCCCTGCTGACGGCCGACGATGCGGCGGTCCTGCTTTCCAGCGCCGTGAACGCCGACCCGTGGGGTAACCTCATGACCGGTACCTTCACGCAGGATACCTCGATAGCGAAGATAGTGGTCGTCTCGAACGGTCCCGACGAGATGGCGGGAACGGCCGACGATGTGACGGTCACCTATAAACTCTGCGATCCGAACGGACGCTGGGGCGGCGAGGAGGACGGCGGCAACGGCGATCCGACCGCGGGTGCCGACGATGAGATGGCGGCCGACGCGTCGGTGGCCGACAGCGACACCGGGTACAGCGACGCCGATGTGGTGCCGGGCGAGAAGGACAACGGCGTCAAGACGCGCGAATGGTTCCCCGAGACGCTCTATGTCAACCCGCAACTCCTGACCGATACCAAAGGAGAGGCGCAGGTCGAACTGATCATGCCCGACAGCATCACCGCGTGGCGTGTCACCACACTCGCCAACACCAAGGGCGGGTCGCTGGGCAGCGCGCTCCATGCCATCACCGTCTTTCAGGATTTCTTCGTCGATATCGATTTCCCGGTCTTCCTCACGCAGAACGATTCGGTCAAGGTGCCGGTGGGGATCTATAACTACCTCGCCGAAGAGCAGACGGTCGTCCTGACCGCGAGCGCCGAGGATTGGTTCGAGATGGTCGGCGACGCATCGGTAACGGTGACGGTACCGGCCAATTCGGTCACCGCCGCCTACTTCCCGGTGAAGGTCATCAAGATCGGCCAGCACACCCTCACCGTCACGGCGCAGGGCTCGAAAATGAGCGACGCGATAAAGCGCGCCGTCAAGGTGCTCCCGGCGGGCATCCCGCAGAATGCCGTCGAAAGCGACATCCTGAGCGCCGATACCACCGCGACGCTCACCATCCCGGCCGAGGCGGTCGACGGCTCCGAGGAACTCTTCGTCAAGATCTATCCCGGCATGATGTCGCAGGTGGTCGAAGGGCTCGATTCACTCTTCCAGATGCCGTGCGGCTGCTTTGAGCAGACCTCGTCGGCGACCTACCCGAACATCATGGTGCTCCAGTATATGCTCAAGACCGGCACGGTCACGCCCGAGATAGAACTCAAGGCGCGCGACTACATACTGCAGGGTTATCAGCGGCTTCTGACCTACGAGGTGCAGGGGGGCGGTTTCGAGTGGTTCGGCACCCCGCCGGCCCATTTCGTGCTCACCACCTACGGCCTGATGGAATTCGTCGACATGGCGATGGTCCACGAGGTCGATCCGGCGCTCATCGAGCGGACCGCGGCGTGGATGGTGACCCAGCAGAACGGCGACGGCTCCTTCATCCCCTCGACCGGCGGCATCGCCGAAGGGGCCATCAATAATTACGAAGGATCGGTCTTCCGGACGACCGCCTACGCGGTGTGGGCCTTCGCCCGCGCCGATATGCAGCAGACGGCGATGGAGAAGGGGGCGCAGTATCTGCTGGCCCACCTCGACGAGGCCGAGGACAACTACTCGAAGGCGATAGCGGCCATCGCGCTGGTGTCGGCCGGTTTCGAGAACGAAGCGGCGGTCGGCTCGTTCATCGACGAGATACTCGCCGACATGCAGGACGACGGCAAGGGCGGCTTCTACTGGGAACAGGCGCTCAAGACCGAATTCTACAGCGAAGGGGCGGGCGCCAACATCGAGACGACCGCGATCATCGGCCTGCTGCTGCTTGAGTACGGCGGCCACAATATCGAGGTGCAGGGCGTGCTCAACTGGCTCGCGGGCAACAAGGACAGTTTCGGCAACTGGTCGACGACGCAGGGTACCGTCCTCGCGCTGCGGCTCATGGTCGAGGCGCAGGACAAGATGACGCCCGATCCGGCCGATGCCACCATCACCGTCTCGGCGGGCGGAACGCCGGTCACCTTCACGGTGGATGAGACCAACAGCGATGTCATGCGGCTCATCGATCTGGGCGCTTCGGTCAAGAAGGGGGCCAACACCGTCACGATAGGCTTCAGCGGCACCGGTCAGCTCATGTATTCGGCCGTGGCGCGCTGGTATGTCCCCGGCTCGGCGCAGACCGGGAACACCGGCCCGCTCGACATTACCGTCACCTACGATAAGACCACCCTCGCGGTCAACGACACCGTCACGGCGACCGTCGATATCGAGAATATATCGACCGAGACGCAGTCGGTCATTCTCGCCAACATCGGCGTGCCGCCGGGATTCGACCTGATCGTCGACAAACTCGACACGCTGCTGGCGCAGGAGGGGACCTTCCTCCAGAAGTACGAAACGACCGACCGCCAGCTCATCCTCTACATCAACCAGATAACGGCGGGGCAGACCGTGTCGCTCAGTTACGACCTGCTGGCGCGGTTCCCGATAGAGGGTAACACGGGAGAGTCGAGCGTCAATCCGTACTACGCCCCCGAGGACAAGGATCAGGCCGAAGGTCAGGTCCTCACCGTCACCGAATAAACTCTTTCCCCCCCACACACCTCAGGGCGGCCTCTCGGGGCCGCCCTTTCTTTCTTGCAATCGAATTGCGGTTTGCTAGAATGAGGCGTCTGATTGATGCGTGCAACGGGGTTCCGGAGGGGCGGTTGAGGGGTATGCGTTCCATTTTTTGCACTCTTTTCCTAGCGGTCGTCACCATTCTTTTTCCCTATGTCGCGAAAGCCGATTCCGACCGCGCCCTGCTGGCCACGATGATCGATATGTGCGAGTCGGGGTTGGAGACCTCCTGCCATGATGTCGCAGAGTTCTACTATGGCGATGAACGGAAACGGTATCTGAACGAGGCGTTCAATTTCTACAAAAAAGCGTGTAATGCGGGTTTGGGAAAAAGTTGCCGGATGATCGGCAAGATGTATTACGAAGGGGACCTCGGCGCTGGCGACGATACCTCCATCGCGTTGAAATTTTTTGACATGGCGTGTGACAATGAGGATGCGAGCGGCTGTTTTCTCGTGGCCACGATGTTGCGCGATGGGCAGGGCGCGGCGGCCGATCCCGAACGGTCGGTCGGATATTTCCGGCAGGCGTGCGAAAAAGGTTCGGCGGGCGGCTGCGACGAATGGGGGATGGCCCATTTTTCAGAGACGGGTGACGAAATAGTGAATGCCGAGGCACTGGCGGCGTTCGAGAAGGGCTGTGTCCTGAAAAGCGGCGATGCCTGCTTCCATGCGGGACGGCTGCACTACAAGGGGCTGGTAACGCCCGCCGACCATGCGAAGGCGCTCGATCGGTATGCCTCCGCCTGTAGTTTCGGCAAAAAAGAGGCGTGTGAAAAGGCATCCCGAATGTATGCGCAGGGAGACGGTACGGAGAAGAATGAAGAAAAGGCGTTTCTCTATGCCCGTGGCATGCAGGATCAGTCGGTCGTAGCCCCGCCATCCGAAAGCAAAGATGCCCCCAGACCGGCATTTTCAGAGTCCTTATTGCCGCCGCATACATTCAAGAAACTCTTTGCCATACATCCATTATCCCTGATCATAACGCCCTTTCTCTTGGGCATTTTTTCGCTCCAGACCGACTTTGATATCGCCATTCACCCGGTAGTCGGGGTTTCGGTCGACTCTACGATATTGGCTGGAGGAGGAATGTTCGGGTTGCAGTTAAATATAGGTGTTATATTGAATTTCCAGAAGAAATTCATCAAGGGGTGGTTCGTCGAGCCCTATGTGTTGCTTGGTTTTCTTGTCAGCCCCAGTGTTCACCCGATCATGGGAGCAGGTGTCATCATCGGATATACCGCCATTTGGAATAACGGCTTCGTGCTTAAGTCGGGGCTTGGGGTTGAAGGCGGGATCATGGTTGTCAATGTTTTGGGGATGATCGCCCCGCGGCTCTTGCTGGGACTCGGTTATGCGTGGTAGGATGTTCGCCCTTATTCTTTGCAGAAATCGCGCGAGGTCGTGATGGTGACGACATCCTGAAAGTCGCCGGTGATGCTGTACTCGTCGATCTTCACGCGGAATATCGCCGTTGCCGGATCGCGGTAGAAGTCCTCGAGATGGGGGAATCGTTTGATGAGGAGCGCCTCATACTCGTCGCGGTCGTCCACCAGTTCATAGGCGATCCCATGGGCCGTTATCGAAAAGGCGCGGTGGGTGTCGCGTTCCTCGTTGCGGTCGTCGGAGAAATTGAGCGCGTTCTTGCCGTTCTTCTTGAGGTTGCGGTACTTGCGCGTCGTCCGCGGCGTTCCGAAGAAGACACAGTGCAGGTCCTTCGAGACGGTATAGCACAGCAGGCTCGTGTGCAGATGATCCCCCGCGTCGGTCGCCAGCGTCATGAACTTCTGCTTGCCGAGCACATCGGTTATCTTGATGAGGGCCGCCTGTTTCGATATCGCCATCCGATCTCTCCGTCAACGGTTCGGGCGATGCTACAATGAAGCGGGTCCTATTGCAAATTTATTGGACCTTCCTCTCTTTCTTGCAATCGAACCATCGTTCGTTACAATGGGGCGTCCTGAAACGAAGGAGGTCCCCATGAGAAACCTGTTTGTGCTATCGGCGCTACTGGCGCTGATCTTCTGCGGATGCGCGAAGAAAGAGGAACCGGTCGTACAGAGCGCGCCGGTCCCGGTGAAGGAACAGACGCCGCCCGCCGATTGCAAGAAATTCATCCCGCCGTGGGGCGACCAGTACTGGGAGGATTGGGGGAAGGCGCACGGTGAAGAGTTCGAGAAATGGTATCCAGTCACGATGGGGGCGATGAAGAACGTGACCGTCGCCGATATCGAGAAATGCGCCCATCTCGACAACTTCTTCGTCGGTTTCTCGAAACTGGACACCCTTGCGCCGTTCGCAAAGATGCCCAACCTGCGGAAACTCGACCTCCGCTTCTCGGCGGGGATCAAGGACCTGACGCCGTTGGCGGGACTCAAGAACCTCGAGGAACTGACCATCTGGGGGACTGGAGTAACCGATCTGACGCCGGTGAAGAACCTGCCGAAACTGCGCCGCATCGACGCGAAGATGACGCAGATAAGCGATCTGAAGCCGGTCGCCGAGATGAAGAATCTCTTTGCGCTTGATGTGTTGCAAGCGCCGGTGGTCGATATCACGCCTCTTGCCGGTCATCCGGCGCTCGCCGAGGTGGTGCTGTGTTCTACGAAGGTGCCCGACATCACCCCGCTCTACGGGTACGCCGAGCGGGTGACCTACCTCGACCTCTGCAACACGCTCATCCCCGATGTGACCGTTCTCACGAAATTCAAGAACGCGCAAAAACTGAAACTCTGGGGACTCCCGATAAAAGATGCGTCGATATTCTCGGGGATGGCTGACCTGCGTTACCTCGATCTGCAGACGACGCTGATCAAGTCGCTGAAGCCGTTGGAGAAACTCGAAAAACTCGAAACGGTGATCGTTGCAAAGACAAAGATATCAAAGAAAGAGATAGCACGGTTCAAAAAGGTGCGTCCTGCGGTGAATGTGGTTGAATTCGTCGATTGACGATCAGCAGATGGTCTTGCCGCAGCAGTACTGGCACTGGTCGGTGTTGGCGGTCGGCTTGGCCGTTTCCTTTTTCACGATGACCGGTTTTTTTGCCATAAATCGTTCCTCCGATGAAGTAACTCTCAACGAAGCGAGTATAGGCCCCTTTTTTTCATAAGTCAATCGTTTTTTTAGGCGATAGGGAAAATGCCCGTGCCGCGCGGCAATCGAGTGCGGCGTGGTCGGTGATCTTTCCCCCCGTCCGCAGGGCGAGCGCGGCACAACGGCCGCAGACCGCGCGGTAGGTGCATGTGGGGCAATCGGTAAGGTCGCCGAACCGGAGGCGCCGCAGGTTTTCGAAGGGTAGTGCGCGCCACAGTTCGGTGAAGGGTTTTTCGCGCAGCGATCCGGCGGGAAGGTCGAGTTCGTGGCAGGGGAGCACCGTTCCGTAGGGATCTATCGCGACGACCGAGCGGGCGGCGGCGCAGGGGGCATCGTCGGGCCCTTTCCCGGCGAGCCGGTCGCCGTGGGGGATGCCGAGATCGGCGATGATCGCGGCGAGTTCCTCCTCGGAGATATTGAGCGCCGTCGGGTCGGTGGCGCCGCCGCGCGAGGGGAGCATCGTGATATTGCAGGAGAGCGGTATCGTTTCGGCGCGGAGCAAAGCGGCGAGTTCCCGTACCGTCGGCGCGGTCAGCGTGTTGATCGACACCGCCGCCGTGACGGAGATGCCGCGGTCGCGCAGGCCGCGTAGCGTTCTCATTGCGCGGTCGAACGAGCCGGGAACACCGGTGAAACGGTCGTGCGTCGCGCTGTCCGGGCCGTAAAGTGACACCTGCACGCTTTCGGGCCAGAGCGCCGCGAGCGCATCAAGCGTCGGCTCGTCGCAGAGGTATCCGGAGGTCAGTAGCGATACGGCGAACCGCCGCTTTCGTCCCGCCGCGACGATGTCGAGGATGTCGTGGCGCAGAAAGGGTTCGCCGCCGGTGAGCGTCAGGTAGAGCGTCCCGGCGTCGCGTAGTTCATCGAGCACTTTTTCTATTTCGGCGAGCGTCAGTTCGCCCTCGGCGGTCGACGGTTTCTTGTCGAAAAAGCAGTGGCGGCAGGCGAGTGGACAGCGGTAGGTCACCGAGAAGGTGGCGGCCACCGGGATGCAGTGTTTTTCACCGAACCGTTTTAGCGCGGTGAATATCTCGTCGGTGGCGGCCGGGGCCGTTCCCTCCGATGGCGCAACAGGGGGGATCGGTTGCGGCGCGGTATCAAAGATGCCGAGATCGCGCAGTTCATCCACGAATTCCTGTTCGCCCGCAAGCGGCGCTTCGCCCCGTTCGAGGCGGTCGAACGTCTCTCCCGCCGTATCGTTCAGTTCATAGGTGGTCTGCGTCCGGTGGTCGACCAGTATGGTGCGGTCGGGGTAGCGGCGGTAGGAGATGTGCGGGCCGGGAATGAGATTCATGGATCGACATGCCTCATGGTGCGGGCTCATTTTATACTATGTAAGTCGCGAGTCAAGGGTACTTTCTTGCCTTTTTTCGCGAAGCGGCGACACTGCCGGTGTGGTCGAAAGAGCGGAGGATCCGAATATGAGATATCTGTTTCTTCTCCCCGTGCTTTGCTTCTTGTTCTTCGCGGCCTGCGACGGCGGCGGCACGAAACCGACCAACGACGGGGACGCTGTCCCGCCGGTCGATGAGATGGTGAATGATGATCAG
>CALMRE010000166.1 GCA_937871295.1 uncultured bacterium
GTTTTGGTCGGTTTCGGAGCCGGTTTTCCCGGTTTGGGAGCCGGTTTAGAAGGTTTCGGAGCCGGTTTCTGAATCTTCGCGGGAACGGTTGTCTTCTTTTTGTCGGCCATAATCAACTCCTTAACATATTGTCATGCAACAATGTTCGTCGGTATCATACAAATTTGTCCGAAAATCTCAACATTTTTCTCAACATTTTGGGAAAAACAGGTTTTTGTGTCAGAAAACGAAGAACATCGATCTGCGTATCACAAAAGAGTTCTTTACTTTTAAGCAGTTCTCGGGTATAGCGGAAATGACGAAGGTAAACAACGGGGGTCGTCATGAGGATCGCTCTTATTCAGAACCGGCCACTCTTCGGAGAGGTCGAAAAGAATCTTAACCGACTGTTTGAACTCATTGAATTGGTCGACGCCGACCTCTATGTGCTTCCGGAACTCTGTTTTTCGGGGTATCAGTTCCTTTCGGTCGGTGAGGCGCGTTCTGTCGCGGTCGATCCCGACGGGGCGGTCGTCGGCTGGTTCCGGCAGATGGCGCGCGACCGCAACGCATCGATAGCGTTCGGCTATCCGGAACTCGCGCCGTGCGGGTGCTACAACGCCGCGATGGTGGTCACTCCCGATGGTCGCGATCTGCGCTACCGGAAAAGCCACCTCTTCTATAGGGAAAAGGAATTTTTCCTGCCGGGCGACAGCGGTTTCAACATCATCGAATGGTGCGGGATGCGGATAGGACTTGCCGTCTGTTTTGACTGGTATTTCCCCGAAAGTTTCCGGACACTTGCCCTCAAGGGTGCCGATATCATCGCCCACTGTTCGAATCTTGTCATGCCCTACTGTCAACAGGCCGATTTCGCGCGCGCTTTGGAGAACCGTGTCTATATCGCGACCGCCAACCGCATCGGCACCGAAGAGCGCGACGGCGAGAAACTGACCTTCACCGGCGGTAGCGTCCTCGTCTCTCCGCGCGGCGAATATCTCCTCACCCTCCCCAAAGATGCCGAGGCGGCCGAGGCGGCGGTCATAGACCTCAACCTCGCCCGCGAGAAAAGAATAAACCGCTACAACGATATCGTCGCCGACCGGCGTCCGGAACTCTATGGGCGCTGAGTTCTGAAAAAAGAGTTCTTTTCCGCCGCTCCGTACAGATGGTCGCGCGATACCCTTGAAAAATTGACTCGTCCCCTGTTTGCTGATATACAGTTCGGGTCTTTTTTTCTTTGTGGTCAGAGGGCATGACGGCACCGAAAGTACTTTTTGTTTCCTCCGAGATATACCCCTTCACGTATGCCGGTGCTCTGTCCGAGGCGGTGGGGGCGTTCCCCAAGGCGCTCGAAGGTCTCTGCGAGCCGGTCCTCGCGATGCCGCTCTACTCGGTCATCGACAGCGAACGCTTCGGTCTGGAGCGGACACCGCACCGTTTCATCATCCCCATCTCGGATCATGACGAGCCGGCCGACATCTGGAAAGGACTTCTGCCCGGCACCGATATCCCCGTGTATTTCGTCGCCAGTCATTATTTCGAGCGCGACGCCCTTTACGGCACCGCGACGGGCGACTATCCCGATAACTCGGAGCGGTTCGTCTTCTTCTGCCGCGCCGTGACCGAGATCGCCGAGAATATCGTCCGCCCCGACATCATTCACTGCAACGACTGGCAGACGGCGCTCGTCCCGGTTTATCTGAAAGAGGCCTATGTGCCCTACGGCCGGATGGGGGGTGTCAAGACGGTGCTCACTGTCCACAATGTCGCCTATCAGGGCAAGTTCTGGATGTACGATCTCCATATCCTCAACCTCGGCTGGCATGTCTTCAGCCCCGATAAATTGGAATTTTATAACCATATCAATTATCTGAAGGGCGGCATCGTCTATGCCGACGCGGTCACCACGGTGAGCCGCCGCTATGCCGGAGAACTGCGCACCGCTGAATTCGGCCACGGGCTTGAAGGGCTTCTGAAGAACATCGGCCGAAAACTGACCGGCATCCGCAACGGCATCGACGGCGACTACTGGAATCCCGAGACCGATCGCCACCTGCCGGCTCACTACACGATGCCCGACACCGGCGAAAAAGCGGCCTGCCGCAAGGCGCTCCTCGCCGAGGCGGGACTCGACCGCGCGACGACCGAACCGATCTTCGGGATGGTGACCCATATCAATATGCACAAGGGGATAGACCTGCTGGTGCGCATGCTCGGCGAAGCGGCGGGTAACGGCGGGGCGCTGTTCATCATTCTCGGGTCGGGCGAGAAACTGCTGGCCGATTCCCTGCGCACGCTCGCCGACAAGCATCCCGGCCGCATCGTGTTTCGCCCCGGGTACGACGAGCGGCTATCGCATCTCATACACGCCGGGAGCGATTTCTACCTGATGCCGTCGCGCTACGAACCGTGCGGCATGAACCAGATGTACGCCATGCGCTACGGCACCGTGCCGGTCGTGCGCGCCGTGGGCGGACTCGAGGAGACGGTCATCGATATCGACGAGCACCCCTCGCACGGCACCGGGCTCAAGTTCCGCGATCTCACCCCCGAGGCTCTCAAGGGGCGGATCTCCGACGCGGTACGGCTGTTCCGGGACCACCCCGACCGTTACACACTGATGGCGCGCCGCTGCATGACGGCCGATTTCGGCTGGGCCGGCGCGGCCGACGAATATGTCGCCCTCTACCGGGCGCTTCTGCAAGGATGAGTATTTTTGAATAGGGGACCAACGATGGTGTCTAGGACCTTTGTCAATTTTTCGACGGAGAACGCCATGACCAGGATCATGACAGTGCTTGCCGTGCTTGTCGCCTTCTGCTCGCTTCTGTTGGCGCAGGATGCCGACAAGGGCGACGCGATGCAGGATGTGCCGCACGGGAAGATAAACTGGACAAAACAGTATGTCTACGCCACCGGCAGCGGCGCGCCCGATCTCAAGGCGCCCAATGTGGCGGTCGCGCGGCTCGGCGCCGAACGGGTCGCCAAGGCCGACGCCTACCGCAATCTGCTCGAGGCGATCAAGGGGGTGACCGTCACCGGCACCACCACGCTCAAGAACTCCATCGAGGAGTCGATGGAGGTCAAGACCTCGGTCGAGGGACTCGTCAAGGGGGCCGAGATCGTCACGACGAAATACTACTCCGACGGCGGAGTGGACGTGGTCGTGCGCGTGCCGCTTTCGACGCTTTCCGACAAGGTGAGTTCTTCGCCGACGGTCGAGAAGGAGATCGCGACCAAGGAAACGGTCAAGGTCGCGGCCACCCCGGCTCCGGCGGCCGACGGCGGCGGGCAGAAGGCGATCCTCGTGTTCGATGTGCGCGGCGCCAAGTTCACGCCGTCGCTTTTCCCGGTGGTCTACACCGATGACGGCAAGATCGTCTACAGCAAAAAACAGGTGCGCGCCGAGGTCCTCAAGACCACCGGCATGATACACTACATCAAAGACGACCTCGACTCGGTCTCGATGATGTACGGCGACGCGGCGACGATGCTGGTCCTCAAAATAAACAAGATAAAGAACAAATCGGACCTTATCGTCGGCGCGAACGAACTGGCGTCGATACAGGCGAAACTCAAGCCCGACGCGATGAGCGAAGGGAAGGTCGTCATACTGTTCTAACGGAAAAGGGGGATAACCATGAGAAAAATATTTGCTCTGATCATCGCGTTGCTGCTGTGCGGCATGCTGTCGGCCGCCGAGAAAAAGGTCACGGTCGAAGGGTTCGGCGCCGTGGTGAACGGCAATGTCGAACTGGCGAAGAAAGAGGCGACCGAGGATGCGCTCCGGCGCGCCCTTGAAATGGTGATGGGCGCCGCGGTATCGGCCGAAACGGTCGTCGAGAACTACCAACTGGTTTCCGACAAGATCATCTCGAAGGTCAACGGCTATGTCAAGGGCTACAAGGTGCTCGATTCCAAGGAGAATCAGGGTGTCGTCACGGTGAAGGTCGAAGCGACCATCAAGGAGAGCGATCTCAAGAACGATCTCGAACTTCTGCAGACCACCCTCGAACGGATGAACTACCCCAAAGTGGTCATCATGATCGCCGAACAGAATGTCGGCATGACGGTCTTTTCGTATTGGTGGGGCGGTTCGAAGGTGCAGTCGGTCCAGACCGACATCGGTTCGGCCGAACAGACCCTCACTTCTGCGCTTCTCGAAAAGAATTTCCGTATCGTCGACCGCAATTCGCTCGCGTCGGGCGCTCAGGTCAAACCGGCTTTTCAGGTCGTCGACATCAGCAATCAGGACATCCTTGAAATGACCAAGACGCTCGATGCCGACATCGTCATCGCCGGCAAGGCGATGGCCCGTTCGGTCGGCAACATCGCCGGCTCGCAGATGATCTCCAATCAGGCGAATGTCACCATGCGCGCCATCAACCTGAAGGACGGCAAGGTGCTCGGCTCGGCGGCGGGACAGGCGGCGCAGCCGCACATCGACCCGGTCACCGGCGGCACCATGGCGATAGACAAGGCGGCCAAGGATGCCAGCAAGAAACTGGTCAGCGACATCGTCCGCTCGTGGACCCAGTCGCTCAACAACGGCGAGGAATACACGCTGGTGGTCAACAACCTGCCCGACTCGGTGGCCATGTTCAAGGCCGAGCAGGCGGTCCGCGCCAACAAACTTGTCACCGGCGTCATGCTCCAGTCGTTCGAGGGGAAAACGGCCACCTTCCGCGTTTCTTTCCGCGGTCAGGCGAACGCTTTGGCGCAGTCACTGGCCGCCGGTTTCAAGCCGGTGGAGATATCGGCCAAAAAAATTGTCATCGAACCCAAATAAAGTATAATGGGCCGTTCCTTTTTAGGAAAGGGGTGTCAATCCATGGTAACTTCGGAGGTCAACGCCATGAGAAAGCTGACAGCGGTCCTTATCGCTTCTTTATGTGTCCTTTTCGCCTTCACTTCCTGCGGCGGCAAGAAACAGGCGGCCATCGCCCCCGCCGACACGATCGACTACTCGAAACTGGTGACCCACGGTCCCAAGAAACGCATCGCCATCGCCGATTTCACCAACAAGACCCAGTACGCGAAGGGACGCATCGGCACTCAGGCCTCCGATCAACTCGCGACCCATCTGGTGAAGTCGAACGCCTTCATCGTCATCGAACGCGAACAGCTCAACAGGATCATGGGTGAACAGGCGCTCGGCCAGACCGGCGCGGTCAAGGGCGAAACGGCGGCGAAGGTCGGCGAACTGCTCGGCGCGCAGGCGCTCATCACCGGCTCGATAAGCGAATTCGGTTTCACGCAGGGGACCACCGACGGCGGTCTGTTCAAGAAGAAAAGCCAGAAGGTCCGCGCCGTGGTCAACATCCGCGCGATAGACACCTCGACCGGTGCGATACTGTTCGCCGAGAACGGCGAAGGGATCGCCGAGACCGAGGACACTCAGGTGTTCGGTTTCGGCAGCAAGTCGGGCTACGACGAGACGCTCAACGACAAGGCGCTCAATCAGGCGATCGTGAAACTGGTCAGCAATATCGTCAAGAACCTGGATAAGGTGCAGTGGTCGGGCCGCGTGGTGAAAGTGACCGACAGCGGCAAACTCATCATCAACGCCGGTCAGGAAACGGGCCTGCAGATGGGCGACACCTTCACCGTCAGCAAACTCGGCGAGATGCTCACCGACCCCGAGACCGGCATGGCGCTCGGCCGTGAACCCGGCGAAGTGCGCGGCAAGGTGAAGATATCCTCGCTCGAAGAGAAAATGGCCATCTGCGATGTGGTCGAAGGCCAAGGCTTCGAGGCCGGGGATCAGATAAAAATGACCGATTAATCACAGCGGAGGACCCCATGCGGCACATCGTACTGTTCTGTCTGCTCGGCGTTGCTTTTTTGAGCGTGTCGTGCAATACCATCGAATCCAGCGAGACCGGCGTCGGCAATCAGGGACTGCTCGCGATCTTCTGCGAACCCGATGACGCATCGGTCTATGTCGACGATGTCCTGCAGGGCAAGGCCAAGCAGTTCGACGGTCGGCCCGCTTTCCTTGAACTGACCTCCGGCACCCATAAAATACGCCTTGAGGCTCCCGGCTACCAGCCCTACCGCACCGAACTGTACATCAGCGAGGGCAAGGAGGAACTCAAGGTCCGCCTGAGGAAGAAGTGATCATTTTCCGAGGGAGGTTCCCCGTGCGCAGCATTTTCATCGCGGCGATCGTCGCCCTGCTGGTGTTCCCGTTCGCTCTGGCGGCGGCCGATTGCGGCGCGCAGGGCGCCGTGAAGGTGGATAAACTGGAGGGGGCGGCCAAGTCGTCGGCCGACCAGCAGTCGTGGACACCGCTCAAGGCGGGACAGGAGGTCCCGGCGACCCACTTCGTCAAGACCGAAGCGGGGGCCCGAACGATGCTTCTGTTCCCCGACGGATCGTCCTTGAAAGTGGGGGAGAATTCGCTGGTCAGCCTCAGCGAGATAACCTCGACCGCCTCCTGCGAACGCGAGGACTATAAGGTCAAGGTCTTCTTCGGCAAGGTCTGGTCGAATGTCAAGAAACTGGTCAGTAAGAACGATGCGGGCGGCTTCGTGGTCGAATCGAAGAACGCCGTCGCCGGCGTCCGCGGCACCAGTTTCGGCTTCATCGTCAACCCCGACGGTTCCGGCGCCCTGCTGGTCGAGAACGGCAAGGTCGAGATATCCGGACAGGCGAAACCGGCCGAGTCGAAGAAGATGAACATTCAGGAATGGAAAAAGAACCGTTCGCGGCAGGAGGTATCCGGTCCGGCCGAGATATCGAAAAAGGAATGGGATTCCATCGTCGTCGAGGCGATGCAGATGGTCCGCTTCACGACCGACGGCACCCTCTCAAAGCCCGTTCCCATCGGCGCCGCAAACGCCGACGCGTGGTACCGCGAGAACGCGCCGATCAAATGATCCAACAGAAACTCTATACCTTCCTCATCGAACGGAAAGGCTGGATACCGCTCGGGTTCCTCATACTCGCCGGTTTCATCCTGCTGTTCCTGCCGCGCATCACCGCGATACTGCTCGCCGCCTTCTTCACCGCCTACGCCATCTCGCCGGTGGTCGAGTTCATGGACCGGCGTCTGCGGCTCCCGCGCGCCGTGGCGACCGTCCTGCTGATGCTGGCGGCACTCCTGTTCGTGGCTCTGCTCATCTTCATCATCGTGCCGGCCATCTTTTCGCAACTTGCCGATGCGGTGGGCAAACTTCCCGCGCTGGCCGTGGCCGCCATCAGTTGGCTCTACGAGGCGGCCTACACCAACGGTGTCGATATCACCGAATACCAGAATCTCACCGAGGAGGCGCTTCTTGAACGGCTCGGCTCGTTCCTTCCCGCCTTCTCGTCGCTTCCCGAATTCCTCGGCGCGGTGTTCCGGCAGACCTTCTCGGTCCTCTCCTTCTTTGTGAATCTCCTCATCTACGCCGTGGTGACCTTTTTCGTCAGCACTAGACTCCCGGCCATATTCAACTCGATAACGGGCCTTTTCCCGCCGGCGAAAAAGGGGGAGATGCTCGAATGGCTCGATAAATTCGACCGCGTTCTTTCGGGCTTCATCCGCGGTCAGATCATGGTCTGCTTCATACTCGGCTCCTTTTACACGATCGGCCTGACGCTGGCCGGGCTCAAAGACGGCGCGTCGGTCGGCGTCCTCATCGGCGCCCTCTGCTTCGTTCCCTACATCGGCATCATCACCGGCGTCATCATCGCGTCGCTACTCGCCCTCAGCGCGGGCGGTCCGCTGCTCATGTTCAAGGTGTTCCTCGTGTTCGTCATCATACAGTCGCTCGATGCGGTCGCCATAACCCCCAACATCATGGGCAAAAAGGTGGGCATCAGCCCGGTACTCGTGATCATCGCGCTGTTCGCCGGCGCCGAACTGGCCGGCTTCCTCGGTGTGCTGGTCGCCGTTCCGACCTTCGCGATACTCAAACTCATCGGCGGCTACCTCGTCGACAAGTACAAGTCGAGCGCCATCTACAACGCACCGATGCAGGTTGATGCGCCACCAGATGATCGGTAGCCGAAAGAACATACTACTTTTTATTGTCGTTTTTTTTGTTTCCGGTATCTTATCTTTTCACCAGATTCTCTGTGATGATCATTGGTGGCATATTGCGACCGGCCGATTGATCCTTAAAAAGTGGGCGATCCCCGAATTCGATGTTTTTTCATTCACCTATTACGGCGCTCCGTGGCACAATAACGAATGGGGTTTCAGTATTCTTGCGGCCCTCATCTGGGATGAGATGGGGGAATGGGGATTCTTTCTTTATCGCTGGGTTACTCTTTTCGGTGTTGTTGCTTTTTCTCTTCTTGCGGTCAATACCCGCGCCTCTCGTCGTGGCACAGCGGAGATTTCTCCATGGTTTTTGCTGGGTATTCTTTTTTTCCTCTTTTTGGTCTTGCAAATACGCATAAATGTCCGGCCTCATATGCTGGAGTATCTTTTTGTTGCATTTACTCTCTGGCAGTTGCAGCGACCTAACGATCATCTTTTTCGCATATCGTCACTTTTATGGGCCATTCCTTTCTTAGCAATATGGTTCTTTTTGCACCCTTCATGGATCATTTTGCCAATATTGATCGCCGCTACCCATGCTGATGATTTGTTAGAGAGACATCACTTTTCTTTTGGTGCTTGGTTTCGGGCGCGCACGCGGCGTTTTCATCTTATGATGTTTCTTGTCGCGTCATTTTCTCTGGTTATTACCGTATGGGCATTTTGGGAGGGTCCTCTTTCGTTCTACCGGATTCATTTTCTTGAACTGGATACTATTTTTGAGTGGCGTTCCTATCGTTATTGGTTTTCGATACACCCATTCTATGCCATTACATTGCTTTACTATTTTCTGGTGTTGCGATCGATTTTCAATTTATTCCGTACAAATCCATTGATGTCTTTTTTGATAGTTGCCACGGGTCTTTTTTCACTTACGGCGCTTCGTTTTATTTCTGAATTCGTCTTGCTGTCCCTGCCGTTTGTTTCGACAGAAATATCTCGCCTACTTTCAAAAAGCGCGGGGGCGGTTGAGCAGAAAAAGAAAATGCTCATTGTAAGTTGTGCAATAACGATGGGTGTGGCACTGCTGGGGGACACGATTCTTTCCAATCGTTCATGGGGGATAGGGGTTGATAGGGTAAAAAATCCTGTATTGGTCGCTGATTTCATGCAAAGATATCATCTGGAGGGGAATCTCTTCGCAAGTAGAACGACACCTCATTCCTATATTTCTTTTAGGTTGTGGCCTGCCGTCAAAATATTTATTGATGGTCGAAACACGCAGGTATATCCGATAAGATTTATTCGAGAATACTCTCAGATACCGTTTCTCAGCCTTGTTGAACAACACCCTATAGAATATCGGCTGGCATCGTCTGAACTGCTTGACATCCGTCGTCCTGCCGAGGATATTATAGATGGCCGTCCCGGATTCTTTGAACTTATATATTTCAATGATTCTTGGTCGTTGTCTGTGCTGAGTACCGTTCTTGAAAGACAACCGAACATAAAACCCTTTCGCATGTTGTACCCGGCAAATCTCGCGGATGAGGACCTCATGCGGAAAATACGTGATCAGGGGAAGCTGCCTCTTCTTCTCGAAGAGTTGGCCTACTACGGCTCCATAGCGGTAGATCCATCTGAAAAACAACTCTATGAACTGATGAGGGCAGAGATCGCAAAGTACGCTCCTGTTGACTAATTTCCGTTATCCGGTATAACTTTCCCTGTCACTGTTTTTTCCCACAGGGGGATATTATGTCGTACCTGCTGTTGAAAGACCTTTTCAAACGGTCGTCGGAACTTATGGACACACCCGTATCGATCGCCGGTTGGATCCGGACCCTTCGCGTATCGAAGAATCTCGGATTCATCGAAATCAACGACGGCTCATTCTTTTCGGGCGTTCAGATAGTGTTTCAGGATACGATACCCAACTTTGAGGCGGTATCGAAACTCGGCACCGGCAGCGCCATCGCGGTGAACGGCAAGGTCGTCGCGAGTCCCGGCAAGGAGCAGGCGTTCGAGATAGCGGCTGACGCCATTGAGATAGTCGGTGCCTGCGACAGCGATTATCCGCTCCAGAAGAAGCGTCACTCCTTCGAGTATATGCGGACCATCGCCCATCTGCGGCCCCGCAGTAACACCTTCTCGGCCGTTTTCCGCGTCCGCAGCCTGCTTGCACACGCCATCCATACCTTCTTCCAAGACCGCGGCTTTGTCTATGTCCATACCCCCATCATCACCGGCTCCGACTGCGAAGGAGCGGGCGAGATGTTCCGCGTGACGACGCTCGATCCGAAAACGCCGCCGCTCACCGACACCGGCGCGGTCGACTTCTCGAAGGACTTCTTCGGCAAGGAGACCAACCTCACCGTGTCGGGGCAACTGGCCGTCGAGAACTTCTGCATGGCCTTCCGCAATGTCTACACCTTCGGGCCGACTTTCCGCGCCGAGAATTCCAACACGCCGCGCCATGCCTCCGAGTTCTGGATGATAGAGCCGGAGATCGCCTTCGCCGGCATCGAAGAGGATATGCGGATGGCCGAGGATATGACCAAGTTCATCATCCGTTTCGTGCTGGAACGCGCCCCGGAAGAGATGAAGTTCTTCAACGCGATGATCGACAAGGGACTGCTGGAACGGCTCGAACTGGTCGCGTCGTCCGATTTCGGCCGCGTTACCTACACCGAAGCGATAGAACTGCTCAAAAAGTCGGGGCGGACCTTCGAGTATCCGGTCGAGTGGGGGAGCGATCTCCAGACCGAACACGAACGCTACCTGACCGAGGAGGTCTTCAAGAAGCCGGTATTCGTCATCGACTACCCGAAAGAGATAAAGGCCTTCTACATGCGGCAGAACGATGACGGCAAGACCGTCGCCGCCATGGATTTGCTCGTTCCCGGCATCGGTGAACTCATCGGCGGATCGCAACGCGAAGAACGGCACGATCTGCTCCTGCGCCGCATAGAAGAACTCGGCCTGAAAAAAGAAGACTACTGGTGGTACCTCGATATCCGCCGGTTCGGCGGTTGTCCCCACGCCGGGTTCGGCCTCGGCTTCGACCGGGCGCTCATGTATCTCACCGGCATGACCAACATCCGCGATGTCCAACCCTTCCCCCGGACCCCGAAGAATGCGGAATTCTGAAAAGATCACCTACATCCTCTTGCTGATAGTTCTTTCCGCCTTCGCGAGTTTCTATAAAATACCGTCGGGTGACCATTGGACGCACATCGCACAGGGTCTCTACATCATCGACAGTGGTACGATCCCCGATGTCGATGTCCATAGTTTCACCTATGCCGGTACGCCGTGGATGAATTGGGAATGGCTCCACAACCTGATGCAGGCCTCTTTCTGGCGGCTTTCCGAGGACTTCGGCGTTATCTTCTTCCGTTTTCTTCAGATCGCGGCGTTACTGATACTTTTTTTCCTTTATCTTGTGCGCCGCACGGAGCGACCGCTTCTCTCCTTTTTCTCTTCGATCGCCCTCCTGTTGCTTACCCTGCCGCGACTGAACGACCGGCCCCATGTTTTCGCCTATGTCTGCATGGCTGCGATATTTCTGATCATGGCCTTTCCCCAGCAGATGAAATGGCGGTCGTTCGCCGGGCTGATCGCGGTGTTGGTCGTCTGGCGTAACGCCCATCCTTCGTGGCCGTTGGGAATTGCGCTTATGGGGGTGCTTTTTCTCGACGCATATCGTGAAGAGGGGCCCTCTTTGTTGCCTCTGCCCCCCCGCAAAATACTTCTCGCGATGGCCGGGATGTTTTTTTGGTTCTTCTACTGACCCCATTGCCACTCGATTTCAAGCATTATTTCGAACTTCAGTCCCAAGGCGCGGCGCTTTCTGAATGGCGTCCAGTTTTTTCTCTAGAGGATGTTTTCACTCGAGTTTATTTTGTCGCTTTTATCCTTTTTTCCCTTCTTCTCATTCCCTTGTCATGGATAGGCCGCAATAAGCATCCATGGTATATCCTACTTTTTCTAGCGATATTGCTTAATGCCTTTAACCATAACCGCTTCATACCCGACGCGATACTTATGGGCTTGCCGCTTGTGATAATAGCTACACCTTCGTTGAGATTCCGCTTCTCACTTCGTCCGAGCCTCCTCGCCTTTTTGATGATGGCTGGCGCGATCTTTCTTTCCCGTGTCTATCTTGCTTCTTACTATGGTGTCCATGCCGGTTGGGGTGTCGATGAAACCCACAATCCACTCTATGCCGCAAGATTTCTCAAGGATAATAATGTTGGTGGGAATATTTTCGCGGCATATTGGAACACCTCCGATTTTCTGCTCTGCTATCTCCATCCACAGGTGAAGGTCGCAGTCGACATACGGGTTCCCGGAGTTTACCCCTTCGATTTTGCGACACGGCTCTGGTATATCAGCAACGAAGCCGATTTCCGGCAATATGTCCAGCCGCTTCCCATCGACTATATCGTTCTCGGCAGACCGGATCCGGTCGCTTTTCAGAAGCATGATCAGGGAATGGAAGAGATACTTGCGCATGACGGCTATGACATTCTCTATTTCGATCGTCGATTTGCCGTGTATCGAACGCCCCAAGGTCGTTCCCGGCCTGAGGCGGCGACGATGTCCTCCTATCGGGTATTGCGCCGCTGGCGGAATGATCCCTTGGTGATAGAAAAAGCGGCTCGAGAGACATTCGATGATATTCTTTATGATGTTGAGATGCTGAAGCGTCACACCATCGGACAGGATGATGCGTATAAGGATGTTATGATCAATCTTTATCAACAGCATTTTCTCAATGAAGAACAAAAACAGCGCTTGGAGAATGAATATGCCCCCTGAGGGTTCGGAAAATATAACGCAATCCAATGTCTCCCCGAATTTCCTGTCGAAGAAACAAAGAATTCTTATTGTCCGGGTGTTTTTGTTTTTTGTCGTTTGGGGCGCATATTTGTCCAATGGTGATTATTTGCACGGTAACGACACGACTGGAACCATTTACACGGCAGTTAACCTTATGCATAAGGGGACTTTCATTCTTTCCCCTTGTGATTATCCTTTCATGTTCTTTTTCGATGGAATATCTACGGAAACCTTGAATGAGCATTGTCGATCGAATTCTTGGAGCGTCTTAAAAGATAAGGTATACCCTAAATACTATCTCCTTCCAGTGGTTGGCGAACCCGGTTACATAAACTCCTTTGGTTCCGGGGCAAGCCTGACGGCATTGCCGTTCCTGTGGGTTTTTGACTTTTTGGGTTTTGACTTGGCGGGAAATGCGGACACTCTTTTCATGACAACGAAGTGGGTATCGTCGTTACTGGTTGCGCTGACGGTCCTGTTGCTCTTTGAAGTGGCTCTTTTGTTCTTGGGCATAGGGGCCTCTGCGATTCTTGCATTCTCCATTGCCTTGGGCACATCGCTATTTGGCACGAGCAGTCAAGCTCTGTGGCAACATGGTCCGAACATTTTCTACCTATCTCTGGGAGTTTTCTTTTTATTCAAGTTTCGTACCAATCTCGGCGCTACTTTGGTCGGCTTGGCGTTTTCGTTGGCAACTTTGTGTCGTCCGACCAGCATCATATTCATCGTTTCAATGGCGGTTTATTGGTTGCTGACTGACCGTAGAAAGTTGTTTTTCTTGGGAGCAGGGGCGTTGCCTGCTCTCGCTTCCCTGGCTTTTTTTAATTACTATTTCCTAGGCGCATTCTATTCCTTTCCGCAATCATTGCTGGGGGCCAATCTTGCCTTGCTTAAAACAGGCAGTCCCGATGTGTGGCAAACCCCTCTTTGGGAGGGCCTTGCCGGGTTGCTGTTCAGCCCCAACAGGGGCCTGTTCATTTTTTCTCCGATATTGCTGCTCTCCTTGCTGGGGATAAGAGCTCTCATCAAAGATGAACGCATGAGAATGGCCATTCCTTTGATGATGTCTCAACTGATCATTGTCCTCTTCGAGTCTAAACATTTTGACTGGTGGGGGGGGTGGTCGTTTGGTTGCAGACACCTTTCGGATTCTGTAGTCGTTTTTTTTATTATGGCTATTCCCGCGGTAGCTATTGTTAAGAGGAGTATGGTGTTGACTGTCTGTTTCGCCTGCGCCCTTTTATTTTCTGTGGGTGTGCAGGTGCTGGGAGCATTTTCCTATGATCTATCAGGTTGGAACAACAAGGCTAGATACATCATACGGTTTGATGGAGAAGAAAGACTGTCGGCAGTAGAAGACGACTATTTGTTGGAAAAAATACTGAAAACGCCGGATGCGCATCTTGCAGGAATTCAATACATGGATATAGACAAGCCTGAATTCCGCTATAGAATCTGGTCAGTAAGCGATAGCCAGATAGTCTACCATCTAGCTAATTTTACTGAATCTCGGAAAAGAAAAAAGCAGAGCATTCCTCCCGGCACGGAGATGAAAAACGCCTATAGAAAATGAGTAACACAAATTGTCATCATGAATCCACGAAGAATTGCTTTTTCAGCCACATTAAAAAGAGGTTTCCCTTTCTTCTTGGTCAACGCATTCTTCTTGCCGTTTCGGGCGGACTCGATTCGATGGCGATGCTCCATCTTTTTCTCGAAACACGGGAAAAATTGAAGATCACTCCGGTGGTCGCTCACATAAACCACAACCTGCGAACCGATTCCGGACGCGATGCGCATTTTGTCGACAATTTTTGTCAGGAACATGATGTCGAGAGCCATCTCTCTGAAATAGCAATAGATTTCTGGACCCAAAAAAAGGGGAATGTAGAGGATCGCGCCCGCCGGGAACGCTACCGGCTTCTTGAAAAGATCGCCCGGAAGTGTCGCCTTGCTTCTATTGCCACCGCACACCATCGCGACGATCAGGTTGAAACGGTGTTGATGCGCATTCTTGATCGCGGCACCGGCCTGCAGGGTCTCGGCGGCATCGCCGAGATGTTGGAAAGAGGGAAGTATAGATATATCAGGCCGTTGTTGCCTTTCTCGCGTAAACAATTGGAGTGCTATATGACCGGCCGCCCATGGGTGGAGGACCCGACAAACGGCTCTACCGATATCCGGCGCAACCTGTTTCGCCACGAGGTGATACCATATTTGGAGAAAGCCGTTTCCCTTGAAGTGGGGGGACATATTGCCCAACTATCTGATACGGCAAGAGATTATAATGAGGTGCTTGCCGTGGCGCTTGACCACTTTTGGGACTTTCACCGTCATTCCCCGCAGACGCCCGACTACATTTTCGATAAAAAAGAACTGGCCGGATATACTGATGATTTCATTCTTTCGGCATTGGCTCACCTGCTCCGCAGGGAGCGCGGGTATACTTTCGGTTCGCGAACGCTCAGGGATATCGTCGGTTTTCTGCGCGGCGCTTCGACGGAGGTCGCATACGATTGTTTAACTATTCGTAAATACAGGGACAAGACAGTTTTTCGGGTCGGCGCCGGGGAATGATCCTCCGTTTTGGCACAATGCTTGCTTCATATGCCGCCGAGTGAAACACCGTAGTGTGTTCGGTTATTACTAACGTGAAGAAGGAGAAAGAGATGAAGAAAGGCTTTACGCTCATCGAGCTCATGATCGTTATCGCGATCATCGGTATCCTCGCGGCCGTCGCTATCCCGATGTACAATGACTACACCAAGAAAGCGCGTACCTCCGAGGTTCCCGGTTCGCTGAAAGAGATCGTGAAGAACCAGCTTGCGTTCCGTGAGGATCCCTATCAAGGTAATGGTACCCGTTACGCCAACACCATCGGTTCCATTGGTTGGAAGACCAACCTGAACACAGCGGGCGCCAACGCCGCTGCCTGTGAGAACGGCGGTACTGGCACCGTCGTCGCCACCACCATTTGGTCCTGCGGCAAGTACTTCGCCTACGGTGCGAGCAACGCTGGCTCGACCGAAAACCCCTGTATCCCCGCCAATGCCGGTAGCCACAATCAAACCTCCTATGCCGCCGCCGCCGCTGCGACCCCGGCCGACAAAGTCCCGGCCGACTGGGATGCCGGCGCCTGCATGAATGTCAACCTGAATCTCATCCACGACTAATTCCTTGTTCAGGTTTTTTCAAAAGGGGAAGGCAACTTCCCCTTTTTTTTTGCTCTTGATCTTGTCGATTTCTTTTTTCATTTATTCCCGATCGCTGAACAACGATTTTATTTTTGACGATCGGGGCCTCACCGTCGAGAATTCGGCCGTTGTCTCCCCTTCATGGGACACGATGGTCTCCTCTTATCGTCCCTTGCGTACCGTCTCGTACGCCCTCGATCACGCTCTTTTTGGTTCCGCTCCCGCCGCCTTCCGGGGGATGAACATACTCTATCATCTGGTGGCGACCGGGCTGGTCTTTCTTTTTGTTCTTATGCTATCGGGCCGGTATGTCGCCGCCTTGATCGCGGCGGCTCTTTTTTCACTGCATCCGGTACAGACCGATGCGGTCGCCTACATTTCGGGGCGGCGCGATATTCTCGTCGCGCTGTTTTTCGTGGTATCGCTTTTGGCGTTTCTGCGCTATATCCGTTCGGGTGGTTCGGGCTATCTGGCTTTGTCGCTGTTTGCTTTTTGCCTTAGTTTCTTGAGCAAAGAGACCGGTACGGTGGCGCCGCTGGTGATGCTGGCGATGCTTTTCTTTTTCGGGCGGGCTCTGCCGCCTGCGAGAAAACGGATTCTCCTTGCCGTTTTTCTGCTGTTGCTTTCCGGGGCGGTGGTCATGGCGCTACGCGGCGGCGGAAGCCCGCTCATCTATGGCGGCAACATTGTCTTTCACGGCGATAGTGTCGCGACACATTACCTGACCGCAACCACGCTTCCGCTGTATTATCTGAAGCAGACGCTGTTCCCTCTGCAAATTATCATGGACAATGCGAACTATCCGCTGGTGCCCGGCCTCGGCGCCAAATTCTTCTTTTCTCTTCTTGCCATCCTGCTCTATCTTGCGATCATGGTTCTGCTCTATCTTAAAAAGCATGTTCGAATATCTTTTTATATGTTCTTTTTTCTTGCGACACTGTTGCCGGTCCTACAGATCGTTCCCCTGCATGAGATCGCCGCCGATCATTATCTCTATCTGCCCCTTGTCGGTTTCTGCGGTATCGTCGGTGAACTCGGAGGGCGTGCCCTTGCGTGGCTACAGGAGCGGCGGCGCATCGTCCCGGCGGTGGCTTTTCTGACGCTTCTCTGCCTGACCTTCCCCCTCTATTCGGCAAAAACGACCCGACATCGGGTGAAACTGGGGCCGATGTCGAATGCAA
>CALMRE010000167.1 GCA_937871295.1 uncultured bacterium
GTTCGGTTACCCAGTAGTTCGCGTAGGTACCGGTCTCCCAGGTCTCGTTCAGGCCCACGGTGGCCGCTGTGCGATGATCGATGTTGATGCCGACGTAGTCGTCGGTGCAGTCGGCGCCGTCGCATACGGTCACCTTGAAGGTTAGGGTCTCGGGGTTGGTGATGATCGGCACCCGGAAGGTCGGGCTCACGGTATTGGGGTTGTTTAGGGTCACCGAGAGGGTACCACCCGATTGGGTCCACGCGTAGGTCAGGGGGGAAGGCCCGCTGTCGGGGTCGCTCGAACCGGCCGCCGTCAGCGTCACCACCTGCCAGTCGACCGCGTTCTGGTCGGAACCGGCGTTGGCGATCGGCGGCATGTTCGCCCGGAGTATGCCGTCCGGTTCGGGAAGCGGCGCGACCGGCTGGAACGTGGCGACATCGCGCAACGGCCGCCCGAACAGCGTGGCGAAGAAAAGCGCCTGCTGATCGCTCTCCCACGGCTCCTCTTCGGGAACGAGCGCGCCGTCCTGTTCGGTCATCTCGACCGGATCGGTCGCCGCCTGCGCCTGAATACCGCACCCCTCGTCCTCCTGCCCCTCGACGCACTCTTCGCCGCACGAGACAAAAAGGAACACCATCGCCGTCAACACAACGACCAACCAACTGGTTTTCATGATCGACCCCTACAAAAGAAAAAACCCGGCGGGATTATACCCTTCCGAGACCGGAAAAGCAAGGCAAAAAGAGACATCTTAACTATTTGATATCGCTTGCTATTAACGGCAATTATTTTATATGGAAAACGGGGTCAATTCACGGCGTTCTTAAAAACGAAGGGATAGGTCACCACGACGATGCCTCCTCCTTTGGGCGCCGGGAACCGTATCTTTTTAATGGTGGAGGCGACGCAGGCTTCGACCGCTTCGCTCTGCATGGTGCTCCGTTCGACCTTCGAGGTTGAGACCTGTCCCGTTTTCGAGATGGTGAAGTTGATGGCGATCTTGCCGAAAAGCGTCGGCACCTTGTTCAGTTCCTTTTCGTAGCACCAGCGGACCTTGGCAAGGTTCTGTTTCACGTAGAAGTCGATGATGGCGCGGTCGAGCGCCCCCATGATGCCCGCCTGCCCGCCGCCGGCCGATATCTGCGCGAGTTCCTTGCCGCCGATACGCCCCTCCTTCATGCCGTAGCCGATCGTACTGCCGTCGCCGCCCCGACCGCGGGTAGCCATGCCGCCGATGGTCATCGCATTACCTCCACCGCCGGTCGCAAAACCACGCGTGCCAAGACCGCCGGTACCGAATTGGTCGACGCCGGTGATGCCGGTCACCGAACCCAATATCCGGTCAAGCCCCGCACCGGTCGCACCGCCGCCGAACACCCGTTCTATCACCCGCGCGCCGCTGGTCAATGCCCCCATGATGCCGGAACTCTGCGCGACCTTTTCATCGATCGTTTTGCGTGACGATCCTTGCGAGTTCGCGACCCGACTGGTCTTGGAACCGACGCGCCCCTCCTCGCCGAGAGATTTGCGCGCCTGCGCCGCATCGGGCAGACCGTCGATCTTCTTCTTGAGGATGACCTTCTTCTCCGGTTCGATCTTTTCGATGATCGGCTCCTCGGCCGGAATGTTCACGAAGATACCACCCTGCTCGACCGTTACGAAATCGGCCTCGATGGGCGGCGTTTCGATGATCGAATTCACGAGGATCATACCGACCGCGAAGACCAGCAGGAAGAGCGACACCATCGGAGTATCGAGTTGTTCGAGGAGCGCCGCCGGCCGCACCTTCTCGCGCCCCGTCATCCGGATGGCGAGCGTCACCGGCCCGAACTCGAGCACCGCGCCGCAGCCCGCATCGAGCATCAGTTCGTCGCCGTGTTCGTCGAGATACTCCCCCACTTCGCGCGAACTATCCGGGGTGTAGATGCGCCCTTTCATGGCGCGGGAAAGCATGAGCGTCACCACCCCGTCGCGCATCGTGATCAGTTCGTGGAGCGGCTCATCCCACACCGATTCATCCACTACGATATCGGCCTCATCGGCGTACCCGATGCTCACCGCGCCGCGCGCCGCGATGACCTCCATCAAGGCCCCGTTCCAGATGACCCGGATCTCCGGGTAATTCCGTGCCGCCGACAGCTCCCCCTGCTGCGGGACCGGGATGAGGGGAAGATCATAGAGCAGGCGTCTTCTTGAAGCGTTCATAACACCCTCCTTCAGTTAGTGTTCTTTTCCGGCATCGGCCGACCGTCCCGCCGCATCGGAAAGCAGTTCCGCCTTCTCGACCAGCCGCAGGAACTCGGCCCGATACCCTTCGTCATCGACTCCTTTCGCCCCCTTCGCCGCCGCGGTGACCGCCTTCCAGTCGAATTTCCCGGCGTAGGGCGATCTCTTGAGCAGCATCCCGAACCCGACCACCGCCGCCGCGAACCGCACATCCTCCGGCGCCTCGGCGAAGGCACGGCGCGCAGAGACGCTCACGGCGCGGCTGATGAGTCTGCTCGTCTCCTCTTTCGGCACCTTGTAGCGCAGTTTTACCAGCGCCAACTCATCGGCGGGAACCGCAGTGGTGTCGGCCTGTTTCTGATACCGGAGCGGATCGACCGCCGGCAGTTCCGCCGACCCGGCCGGGACGATCTCGTAGAGCGCCGTCACGGTGTGCCCCGCGCCGATCTCGCCCGCATCCTTTTTGTCGTCGTTGAAATCCTCCT
The DNA here is from genome assembly GCA_937871295.1 of uncultured bacterium. Taxonomy (GTDB): domain Bacteria; phylum UBP6; class UBA1177; order UBA1177; family JAKLFG01; genus CALMRE01. The sequence goes on from CALMRE010000167.1 coordinate 2,694, forward strand.
TGGCCAGACGGCGGTTCTCGTAGCCGATGAGCCGGTAGGAAGCTACCGCCTTGGGATTGAACTCGATCTGTATCTTGACATCCTTCGCGATGGTCAGGAGCGTTCCGCCGATCTGTTTGACGAACACCTTCTTCGCTTCAAGCAGGCCGTCGATGTAGGCGTAGTTGCCGTTCCCCTTGTCGGCCAGTTTCTCCATCTTGGCATCTTTGTAGTTGCCCATGCCGAAGCCGATGACCGAAAGGAATATCCCCTTTTTGCGCTTCTCTTCGATCATCTTCACCAGCGTCGCATCGTCGGAGACGCCGACATTGAAATCGCCGTCGGTGGCGAGGATGACACGGTTGTTGGCGTTCGCCGCGAACATCTCACCGGCGGTCTTGTAGGCGAGTTCTATCCCTTCGGCGCCCGCCGTACTGCCTCCTGACCGCAGATTGTCGATCGCATCGAGTATCTTTTTCTTGTCGTTCCCCGCTGTGGGCGCGAGAACCTGCCCCGCCGCACCGGCATAGACCGTTATCGCGACGCGGTCCTGCGGCCGCAGTTCCTTCACCAGCAGTGAGAATGCCTTCTGCAGGAGCGGCAGTTTGTTTGGATCCTGCATCGATCCCGACACATCGATGAGGAAGGTCAGATTCGCGGGCGGCATCTTTGCCGTCGCCACCTCCTTGCCCTTGAGGCCGACCTGCAGGAGAAGATGACCGTGCGCCCACGGGCAGTCGGCGAGGGTGGTGCTCACCGAGAACGGGTCGCTCCCCGACGGCTCCGGATAGCGGTAGGAGAAGTAGTTGATGAGCTCCTCGATGCGGACCGCGTCGATGGGCGGCAACTGATCGGTGGTGAGGAAGCGCCGCACATTGGCGTAACTCGCGGTGTCGACATCGATGGAAAAGGTCGAGAGCGGATCGTGGAGCGCCGAGCGGAAGCCCTCCTCCTCTTTTCCTTCGTACTGTTCGGTGTTGTCGCTGTAGGACTGCACCACCGCCGCGCCGGCGGCACGACCGTAGGCATGGAAGGTCATCGAGCCGTAGCCGTAGCCCTGTCCCGACGCACCGCGACCGCGCGTGCTGAGTCCGCCGATACCGAGCGCATTGCCGCCGCCACCGGTGCCAAAGCCGCTCACCTCGCCGCTCTTTGTCGCCCGCATAATGCCGCTACTTAGCACTACTTTGTCCATCGCCCGCCGCGCCGATCCCTGCGCATTGGCGACGGCACTCTTCTTTTCCACCGGGACGGCCGCCTCGGTCACCGGTTCTTCTTTCTCCAGCGCCTTGATCTCTTCCCTGATGATCAACGAATCGTCGAACTGCACCGTCGCATCGGGCTCTGCGAACGCACGGTCGGCCATATCGCCCACCTCACAGGCGAAGAAGGCGACGATCATCGCGACCGCTACCGTCATGACATTCACCAGCTTTCTCATGGCATCCTCCATCGGGTCGGTTGATAAAAAGCACCCTGCACATCTCGACTCTGCGCTATTTTTCCGGCGCGCTCGACCCGTTCGGGAAGGAAGAACATTCTTCAATGATATCGGCGTCCGGCCTTGCAAGACAGCACCGGCCGCGCAAAAAGGAGGGCGTTGAAATAACTTGTGCAACCGCCGATTTTCATTACAATCGCCCCCGTTATGGAGTCTGTGATGCGTTATGCCATCGTCACCCTCTTTCTTGCGGTCCTGCTGATCGCCTGCGACCGCGAAGGGGATCAGAACATCATGTATCTCTTCAGGGGCGAGGTGACCACCGTCACCGAGTTCCGCCGCGAGTACGAGGAGTGGATCAGCGCCTCGGGCCGCGCCGACAGCGCCGACCTGCGCCGCAGTTTCCTCGACAACCGTATCATCGACGAGATACTCTACGGCAAAGGGAAACTGGAGGGGATCGAATACCTGCCCGACATCAAAGAGAAGGTCCGGGCCTACCAGCGCCAGCTCATCATCGACAAAACGCGCGAACGGATAGACCGCGACCTCTACCCTATCAATGAGGAGACGATCCGGAAATACTACGCCGAACATAAGGAGCGCTTCGTCCGCGACAAACTCTATCGACTCTACGCGATACGCACCAAGAAAAAGGAGCGCGCCTTCGAGGCCTACGAACTGCTCGCCAAGCAGGGGGCCAGCATCCGCCTCCTTTCGGCCCGCTATTCCGACGACAAGCGGCTGGCCGACATGAACGGCGACTGGGGGCTGTTCAGCGACGATGTGATGGACGATTCGTGGAAAACGGCGGTGCTCCAGAAGCGGATCGGCGATATCGTCGGCCCGGTGCGCGACAGCGAGAACTACTGGACCGTCATCGAACCGGCCGGTTTCGCCTACAAGCGGGAACTATCCTTCGAACGGGCCTATCCGCTCATCGTCCGCGAACTGGCGAACAGCGCGGGCGACGACAAGTGGCGCCTCTACCGCGAAAAACTCCTGCGCGAACACGGCGTAAGGGTCAATGAGAACAATCTGCAGTGGAAATAACGATGACCTTGTCGATGCGCGAAATAGATCAGGCGGTCAAGGAACTGACCGAGAAACGGGCGACGCTGAACAGTTCGCTCGAGATCGACCGGAAACGGCACCGTCTCACCGAAGTGGAGCGGCAACTGCTCGACCCGTTGGTCTGGAACAACACCGATAAGATGGCCGATCTGAACCGCGAGAAACGGCTGTTGCAAAGCGGCCTGACCATCTTCAACGCTTTCGACGCGGCGATGGACGAACTGACCGTGACCATGGAGTTCGTCAAGGAGGACGCCGGGATGGCGGCCGAGGCCGAGGCGCATATCCTGACGGCGCAGGAGCTCGTCGGGAAACTCGAGTTCCAGAAGATGCTCGGCGGCAAGACCGACGCGAACAACGCGTTCCTTTCGATAAACGCCGGGGCCGGCGGCCGCGAATCGCAGGACTGGGCGACGATGCTCCTGCGGATGTATCTGCGCTGGGCCGAACGGCGCGGGATGCAGGTCGAAGAGATGGACCGGGCGACCGGCGACGACGCGACCGGCATCAAAAGCGTCACGATCCTCATCACCGGCGACTACGCCTACGGCTACCTCAAGGCGGAGATCGGCGTCCACCGGCTGGTCCGCATATCGCCCTTCGACGCCAACAAGCGGCGGCACACCTCGTTCGCCAGCGTCTTTGTCACCCCCGAAATAGACGACTCCATCGACATACAGATAGAGGAAAAGGACCTCAAGATCGACACCTACCGGGCGAGCGGCGCCGGCGGCCAGCATATCAACAAGACCGATTCCGCCGTCCGCATCACCCACCTGCCGACCAACTCCGTGGTGCAGTGCCAGAACGAGCGGTCACAGCATAAGAACAAGGCGACGGCGATGAAGATGCTCCGCTCGAAGCTCTACGAACTGGAGTTGGAGAAGAAGGCGGCCGAAAGCGCGGCGCAGGAAAAGAGCAAGATGGGGATCAACTTCGGCAGTCAGATCCGTTCCTATGTCGTCCATCCCTATAAAATGGTGAAGGATCACCGGTTCGATTTCGAGACCGGCAACGCCGAGGCGGTCCTCGACGGCGCCGAGATACTCGACCGCTTCATGGAAGATTTTCTGCTCAGAACGGGCAGTCCGAAGTAACCGAACAAATACCTGACAAATTTCTTGACATACCTTACAAAATACCGTACGGTAGTTCTGTTGTCACGGAGGAGCACCGGTGGATATCGAGAAGAAATTGCAGATACTCGGCGCGGCGGCGCGGTACGATGTATCGTGCTCGTCCAGCGGCAGTAAACGCCCCACGCCGAAAGGCGGCACCGGCAACGGCGTCTCGTGCGGCATCTGCCACTCGTGGGCCGACGACGGCCGCTGCATCAGCCTCCTCAAAACGCTCTTCACCAATGTCTGCATCCACGACTGCGCCTACTGCGTGAACCGCCGGTCGAACGACATCCCGCGCGCCGCCTTCACCGTGACCGAGATCTGCGAACTCACGATGGAGTTCTACCGCCGCAACTATATCGAAGGACTGTTCCTCAGTTCCGGCGTGATGCGGAGCGCCGACTACACGATGGAGCGCCTCACGCTCGTCGCGAAGAAACTGCGCGAAGAGTACCGTTTCGGCGGCTACCTGCACCTGAAGGCGATACCGGGGGCAAGTCGCGAACTCATCCGGCAGGCGGGGCTCCACGCCGACCGCATATCGGTGAACATCGAACTGCCGACCGAAAAGTCACTCCTCCTCCTTACCGATAAAACAAAGGACGACATCATGCTCCCGATGGGCGAGATATCGTCGGCGATAGTGGAGAATCGCGACGAGCGCAAACACCTCCGCTCGGCGCCGCGCTTCGCCCCGGCCGGTTCGTCGACCCAGCTCATCGTCGGGGCGACCCCGGAGAACGACCATCAGATCGTGCGGCTGTCGGAGGGGCTCTACAACCGCTTCGGTCTCAAGCGGGTCTACTACTCGGCCTTTGTCCCGGTATCGAGCGACAACCGCCTCCCGGCGCTCGCCACCCCGCCGCTCCTGCGCGAACACCGGCTCTATCAGGCCGACTGGCTCATGCGCTACTACGGCTTCACGGCGGGCGAGATACTCGACGACCGGACGCCGTTCCTCGACGAGGAGATGGACCCGAAAAGCGCATGGGCCCTGCGCAACATCCACCTTTTCCCTATCGATACCCAGACCGCGCCGTATGAAACGCTCCTGCGGGTCCCCGGCATCGGGGTCCGGAGCGCACAGCGGATCGTCATCGCGCGGCGACATACCCGCCTCGGCTACGACGACCTCAAGAAGATCGGCGTGGTGATGAAGCGGGCGAAACATTTCCTCACCGTGGGCGGCCGGACGCTGTTGCCGGGGTCCGGTCGCCCGCTTCGCCTCATCCGGCGCGACCTCGTTACCCGGGCGATGCTCGGCCCCAGTCTGCAACTCAACCTCTTTGCCGCATGAGCGCCCAATACGCTTACGACGGCTCGTTCCCCGGACTGCTCTGCGCACTCTGCGCGGCGCTGACGGCGCAGGAACGGCCGTTTGACATCGTCGCCGATCGGGAACTCCAGCCGATGCTCCTCGCCCCGACCATCCCCATCACGACCGATGAAGATCGGGCGGACCGTTTCATGGTGCGGATCGACGCGACTATGGGGCGTCATGTCCGGCGCAACCTCGTCCGCACCTTTCTATCGGACATACCGGGACGCGAACTGCTCATCTACGACTATCTCTCCTTCATTCGTGAAAAAGGCCCGCGCGCCGACGGTCACCTCACCCACCTCGCCGTCGCGCCGGTCCACGCCGTCGCCCGGCAGGTGACGGTCGAGGCGCACCGGCTGACCGGTATGGCCCGATTCACCCGCGTCGCCGGGGAACTGCTCGTGGCGGTGATGGAGCCGCGCCACCGGGTGCTCCCGCTCATCGCGCCGCACTTCACCCGCCGCTTCCCGGCCGACCGGTGGGTCATGCTCGATGTCGGGCGCGGCGCCGGGCTCTATTGGGACATGAAGGAACTGCACGAAGTGGAGACCGGTCCCGAGACGACGCATCTTCTCAACACACCGCCCGATAGTGCAACGGGCGATATCTACGAAAAGATGTGGCGGCAGTATTTCAAGGATATCGCGATACCGGAACGGAAGAACCCGCGCTGTCAGAAGCGCTTTATGCCGACCCGCTATTGGAAGTATCTGACCGAGAAACGCTAGCGCGACCGTATCAGCGACGCCGCCAGACGGCCGATATCTTCGATGTTGTAGGGTTTCGGCAGGATGCCGACGAAACCGTAGCGTTCGTACTGCGCCGTCACCGGCGAATGGGAATAACCGGTCGATACCACCGCACGGACCTGCGGGTCCAACTTCTTGAGTTCGCCGATCGCCTCTTCGCCTCCCATGCCGCCCGGCACGGTAAGGTCGAGGATGACCAGATCGAAGGGGAGTCTTTCGGCCATCGCGCGGCGATAGCGTTCAATCGCCTCGCGGCCGTCGGGAACGAGCACCGGATCATAGCCGAGATAGCGCAGCATCGACCCGAGCGTCTGGCGGATGAGTTCGTCGTCGTCCATCACCAGCACACGGCCGCTCCCGGTGCGAACCTCTTCCGCGCGGCTTTCGGAGAGCGGCGCCGCGTCGGCCTCGACCGGCAGGAAAACGGTGAAGGTGGTCCCCTGTCCGACGGTCGAATCGACCGTCACCACCCCGCCGTGACGCGAGAGTATCGAATAGGCGACCGCGAGCCCGAGCCCGGTGCCGTCCGGTTTGGTGGTGAAATAGGGGTCGAATATGTGCGCCAGATGTTCCGGCGCGATGCCGGGACCGGTATCGGCGACCGTCACGGCGATGTACTGGCCCGGCCCGAGCCGCCCCGCCATCTCGCCGCCCTGCGCGTTGCGGACCCGGAGCATCAGCGAACCGTTCCCCTTCATCGCCTGCACCGCGTTGATGAGGAGATTGTTGAACAGTTGCGTCAACTGCCCCTCGTCGGCCGTGAGCACCCGCAGATCGTCGGCGAAAAGGATGTCGGCCTTGACGGCGCTTCCGGCGAGCGAGAACGATACGCATTCGTCGAGCACTTTGCGGATATCGACCGGGCGCCGGACCGGATGGCCCCCCTTGGCGAAGGTGAGCAGTTGCCCCGTCAGGTGCTTTGCCCGCAGGGTCGCCTGTTCCGCCTTCGCGAGTACCTCGTGCATCTTATGGCCCGGATCGACCAGATAGCGCGACAGGCTGATACTGCCGAGGATGCCGGTCAGGTAGTTGTTGAAATCGTGGGCGATGCCGCCGGCAAGAAGGCCGAGCGACTCGATGCGCTGGGAACGGCGCGTTTCCTCTTCATACTGCCGTTTGCGGGTGTTGTCGCGGAACACGAGCACCGCGCCGACGATGTTGCCGTCGCGGTCGCGTATGGGGGCGGCGCTGTCTTCGATGACCACCTCGCGGCCGTCCCGGGCAAGGAGCAGGGTGGCATCGGCAAGCGCCTCGACCTCTCCGCTCTCGAGAACCTTTCTGACCGGATCGATCGCCGTCTGGCGGGTGCGTTCATCGACGATGCGGAACACCGCGTCGAGCGGCAGACCCGCCGCATCGGCATTGCGCCAGCCCGTTATCTGTTCGGCCGCCCCGTTGAGCAGTACGATATGTCCCCCGGTGTCGGTGGTGATGACCCCGTCGCCGATGCTCGCGAGCGTCACCGCGAGCCGCTCCTTCTCCTCGCTGATGGCCCGCTCGAACCGGCCGCGCTCCTCGATCATCCGGTTGGCCGATTCGGCCAGCCGCGACAGTTCGCTGAAATAGAAACCGCCCGGCTCGATACGGATATTGCGCGTCGCCGCCCGCTCGAAGAAGGAAAGGAACGACGCGATGATCCGTTCGACCCGCTTGGACACGAACACGAAGGCGACATGCAGCAAAAGGACTATGAGGAACAGCGCCCCCAGAAAGACCGCGAGATGGTGCCGCACTTTTTCCCAGAGCGCCTGCCGCTGCTGTTCGACCTCCTTTTCGATGTCGTCCAGATAGATACCCGCGCCGATCACCCAGCGCCACGAGGGGATCATTTCGACATAACTCAATTTGCGGTAGCGCTCCTTCCAGTCGCCGCGGTGCATGTCGTATTCAATGAAATCGCCCCCTTTGGTGACCGCTTCGGCGAACTTGCGGTACAGGCCGTCCATGTCGGAGTAGCCCGCCTTGAGGAGGTTCATGCCGCGGTCGGGACCCGCCAGCACCATGCCGTCCTCCTGCAGGATGAAGATATACCCGCCGTTGCCGAAGGTGATGCCGTTGGCCCAGTTTGCCATTTCCGTCTTGATGTCGGAACCGCAGTCGGGATGATAGTGCTGACCGAACTCGACAAAGCGGACGACGCGCTGGACCTCGCGTTTTATCTGCTCTTTGCGCAACTGGATGCTTTTTTCGCGGAATTCGACTGCGTCGCTTTTGTAGGCGGCGTAGTCCAGACCGACGGTATAGGCGCCGAGAATGATGGTGAAGACCATCATCGTGAGCATCACGCTCATGATGGTCATGCGGACGAAACTACGCTTGAGTTTGAATATCATCCGTCCTTCCCGTTTACCGGTACGGCGAAGTATAGCCGGAAGCGCTTTTTATTGCAACTGATTTTTGAGGGATGCCTTTCCCTAGCCGCAGCAGGCCTCTTTGCCGGAGATACGCGACCGGATGAGGGCGTAGGCGCAACCGACACCGGCGTTGACCGCTATCGCCTCGACCGGACAGTTCTTTTGGCACGCGCCGCACTCCATGCAGGCGCCGCGATCGACCATGACCGCCTTCCGGTCGGTCACCGCGAACACCCGGTGCGGGCAGACCTCGGCGCACCGGCCGCAGCCGATGCATTTCTCCGCATCGAGTTTCAGCGTCACCACCGACTCCAGATATCTCATGAGAGCCACCCCCGCGCCATATCGACGATGTAGAGAATAACGCCGACCGCGAACCAGATGATCAGCAGCCACGTGTAGCGCCGTATCTCCTCCTTCACCCCCGACGGCGAGGTGAAGGCGGTCGAACCGGTGAAGTTGAAGACAAGGAACGCCACGACCGGCGGCAGGAGCGTCAGGTGGCGCGCCGCCGTGATGAGGTCGGCCGGGAAGAGGGCGATCATGAGAAGCGCCCACAGCACACCGCCCGCCAGCCCCTTGAGGACGAACGACCGGAACGGGAAGAGCGGCAACGCCAGCGGCACGACGACCGCCCCCATGAGGACCGCGCCGATAAGCGGCACGACGGCGGCCCAGAACGGCGCGGCGTGAAGCGCCCAGAGCCACACCCCCGCCGCGAACGCCGCGAGGAGTATCCGCCACGACAGGACCAGTTCTATCGGCACGACGGCGACCCGGTCGCCGATACCGAAACGGACGCGCCGCATATCGTCATTCGCCCGCATATCGGCGGCGAGGAATCCTTTCAGGTCCGCTATCCGGACCGGGCCGTAGACCACATCGAAGCCGGTGAGTTGTTTGACGTGGTGGGCCGAAACGCCCGGCGCGCCCAGTTGCGGCACGATGAGGCGGCGATGCTTCACGATCTTATCAAGACGCGCTTCTTTCACCATCCGCGCTATCTCGCCGGTCCCGAAGGTCCCCTTCCCCGCCGCGCACCAGACATTGATGCCGCGCGTATCGAGGACCAGCACCCAGAGATCGAGCCCGGCGCAGGCGGCGCGGACCATGTCGACCGTGAGTGTGTAGTTGGCGGTCACGATGACCGGGCTTTCGGGGGTCGGTGAGCCGATGCGGTAGAGCGCCGGTTCGGTACGGTACTGCCGCCTGCGCCAGCCGAACCGGACGAGTATGTTCCCGATACGGTCGCCGCACGAAAGCGTTGTCGGCAAGCGCTGCGGATCGCCGGGGATCGTGATGGCGGCCGGAGAAAATATCGGAGAACCTTGTTGGGGGGACAATACCATCGTTCCTCCCTCACCCGGCCGCAGGGAACCAGTGGCGGGTGCGGTTGGCGATCCGGACAAGCGTCAGCATCACCGGCACCTCGACGAGCACCCCGACGATGGTGGCGAGCGCCACCGGCGAGGTAGGACCGAAGAGCGATATCGCGACCGCGACCGACAGTTCGAAGAAGTTGGACGCCCCGATCATCCCGGCGGGAGCGGCGATGTTGTGGCAGAGTTTCAAGGCGCGGCACGGAAGATAACTGACGAAGAAGATGAGGAAGGTCTGGATGGTGAGCGGTATCGCGATGAGGAGGATGTGCAGGGGGTTGTTGAGGATGACATCACCTTGGAACGAGAAGATGATGACGAGCGTGAGGAGCAGTCCGCCGATCGTCACATTATTGAACTTGGTGATGAATTTTGTGTTGAAATACTCTTCGCCCCGGCTTTTGATCACCACCTTGCGGGTGAAACTGCCCCCCGCGAGCGGGATGACGACGAACAGAAAGACTGAGAGCAGTAAGGTGTCCCACGGAATGGTCACACCGCTGATTCCCAGAAGGAACGCAACGATAGGCGTGAAGGCGATGAGTATGATGAGATCGTTGGTCGCCACCTGCACCACCGTATAGGCGGGGTTGCCCTTCGTCAGATGGCTCCAGACAAAGACCATCGCGGTACAGGGTGCCGCGCCGAGCAGTATCGCGCCGGCCAGATAATCCTTTGCCAGTTCGGGGGAAATAAGTGATTGGAACACCACGAAAAAGAAGAACCACGCAATGGCATACATCGTGAAGGGCTTGATGAGCCAGTTGGCGATCCAAGTGACGAACAGCCCCTTCGGGTTCTTCCCGACATCCTTGATGCTCGCGAAATCGACCTTCATCATCATCGGGTATATCATCAGCCAGATAAGGATCGCGATGGGAATGGAGACCTTCGCATACTCGAACCGGCCGAGGAAGGCGGGGATCGCGGGGGCGAATTTCCCGATGAGCACCCCGGCCACCATGCACAGAACGACCCACACGGTCAGGTACTTTTCAAAAAAACCGATGCCGCCGGTCGCGGTCTTTTGTTCGGCGCTCATGATTGACCTCCGTTCAGAGGGCGTTCCGTTGGGACGCCCCTACAAAAAGGATTATTTTTTGTTTTATCGCGTCGCGCACGGCGATGGTCGCCGCCAGTTTCTCCTCGAACGATCCGGTGAGCGCCGATGGATCGGGAAAACCGAAATGGAGCCGCTGTCCGGTACCGGGGACGAAGGGACACCGCTCGGCCGCCGTTTCGTCGCAGACGGTAATGAGGTGGTCGAACTTCTCGCCCCGGTCGATGAACTCCTCGACCGCTTTTACGCGGTTGGCCGAGATATCGATGCCGTCCAAGCGCATCGCCTCGACAACGACCGGATTGAGTTTCCCCGGCTCGATACCGGCGCTACGGGCCTCGAAGCGACCGCCGCCCAGCACGTTGAGGTACGCCTCGGCCATCTGCGAGCGGGCCGAGTTGTGGATACAGACGAACAGTACGCGGATCATCATGCCCTCCTAGAAAAGTGCGCCGTAGGCCATGCCGGTGATGGTCGCCATCACGATGACGAGCGATACGAATACCGCGGTCATCTTCGTGCCGATGACCGTGCGGATGACGAGCATATTGGGGAGCGACAGCGCCGGACCGGCAAGGAGCAGGGCAAGCGCCGGGCCTTTTCCCATACCGCTTCCCATGAGCCCCTGCACGATGGGAACCTCGGTCAGCGTTGCGAAATACATGAAAGCGCCGACCACCGAAGCGAAGAAGTTCGAGAACAGCGAGTTACCGCCGACCAGTCCCGCGACCCATTCATTCGGAATTATCCCTTCGTTCCCCGGCCGCCCGAGCAGAAATCCGGCGACGAAGACCCCCATGAGGAGGAGCGGCAGTATCTGTTTGGCGAAGCCCCACGAAGCCGACATCCACGAGCCATTCTCCTCGTCGGCGCTCGATGCCGACCACATCATGCCGAGAAAGCCGGCGGAGAAGGCAAAGAGCGGCTCATGGGGAAGGAGGATCGCGAAGATCGCGGAAACAACGCCGGTCGCGACGATCTTCCACGGCTTATGCGCATACCAGACGACCAGCACGACACCGAACAGAAGCGCGGCGACGGCGGTGACGATCCACTTCACCTGAAAGATCGACCACCAGAGACCCTCCTGCACATCGGGTTTACCCCAGTTGGCAAAAACCAGTATCGCTACCATGAAAAAGAAATAGATGATGGTCTGGTAGAGTGGACGCCCTGCCTCTTCGGGCGGCAGTTGTATCCCGGCGGTGCGCGCCTCCTCCTCCTTGCGGAAGATGAGCGCCATGATAAGGCCGATGACGACCGAGAAGAGGATCGCCCCGACCGCGCGGGCAAGCCCGATCTCGAAGCCGAGGATACGGGCCGTGAGGATGATGGAAAGAACGCTGATCGCCGGGCCGGAGTAGAGGAACGCGACGGCGGGACCGAGTCCCGCGCCGCGCTTGTAGATGCCGGCGAAAAGCGGCAGTATCGTGCAGGAGCAGACGGCGAGAATGGTGCCCGATATCGACGCGACGAGGTAGGCGACCCATTTTTTCGCCCCCGCGCCGAGGTACTTCATCACCGCGTTCTGCGACACGAAGACCCCGATGGCCCCGGCGATGAAAAAGGCGGGGACGAGACACAGGAGGACATGTTCCTGCGCATACCATTTCACCAGTTCGAGCGCCTCGGTGATGGCGTTATCGAACCGGTGTACGCCGACCGGCAGGAAAAAGGCGGCGAAAAACACCGCAATGATGATGCCGAGCGGTTTTATCTCTTCTTTCCAGTTCATGGTATATCCGACTCCTTAAATAAACTGTATGCCGAACACATGGACGATGGTCAGGTAGACGCCGACCACGATGATGATGACGCCGAAGGCTATCCGTATCGGTTTTTCCCAGCGGGTGACGGCGTTGAAGGCGGTCGCGAGCGCCGTACTGCCCAGCGACAGGGCGACGGCGAAGGCGATGACCGGCACCGCCGTCCCGATGCCGTAGATGAGCGGCAGGGCGACCGGCGATGACTGCTGTATCGCCAGCGGTATGAGCGATCCGAAAAAGAGCGCCGCCGAAACGGGGCAGAGGGCGAGGGCGAACAGGAAGCCCATCAGCACCGCGCCGGCAAGGCCAAATTTGGAGAAATCGCGCTGGGTCTTGTTCCCGGGAAGGTTCACCGAGATAAGTTCGACGAGGAACAGCCCGACGATGATGAGAAGCGGGCCCAAGAGTTTCGGCATATAGATCTGGAGCCAGATCGACACCTTCGGTATCGAAAGGAGGCTCTGCACCACGATGAAGGCGATCGCCACATAGGCGACCATCCGGCCGATGGTGTAGAGGGCCGCAGATAGAAAGACCGACCGTTTATCGCCGAGGGTCCGCGAGATGTAGGACACCGCCGCGATGTTGGTGGCGAGCGGACAGGGGCTTACCGAGGTAAGGATGCCGAGCCACAATGCCCCGATGATGGCCGCAACGGTCATAACCCGTTCTCCGCGCGGAACTTCTTTATCTCGTCGGCAATATAGAGTTTGAAGCGCATCTCGTCGCGCTTGAGGTCCCATACCTCATCGAGATTCTTCCATTTCACCTCTTTTCCGCCCTTCGCCGCCGAGAGGATGACCTGCTTGGTGTAGAGTTTGTAGTCATCGATGAAGTGCTCATTGGCCGGTTCTTCGTAGTTCACCATACTCCACCGGATGGCTCCGCTCTTCAGTTCGGCCGCGAACTGTTCGTTCACCGCCTCTCTGGTCAGCCGCTCGATGGTGAGGCAGGAATGACAGCGGAACGAGGTGTGGAAATAGTAGACGGTCAGTGAGCCGCCGGGAATTCCCGCCTCTTTCTTCACCTCGGCCGCCGGAGCGACCGGGGCCGTCTCTTTCGCCGGAGCGCCGCCGCCGATGACGGCATACACGATCCCCGCCGCCGCGAACAGAACCAGCAGTATCGTCACGATCTTCTTTGCGTTCATCGCCTCCTTCCTCAAGCCAGAAGTTTCTTTATCTCGGCGATCGGCGGCACCTTTCCCGCCAGTTTTACCACGCCGTCCACCACCAGCGCCGGTGTGGACATGACGCCGAAGCCGACGATCTCATTGATGTCGGTCACCTTGATCAGTTCGTACTCAATGCCGAGTTCCTGTGCCGCCGTCTCGGTCATTTGCGCCAGTTGTTTGCACTTGGGACAGCCGGTCCCGAGTATCTGCAGTTTCATCATCGTCTCCTCCCTCCGGGGTGTTAGGTACACTTACACAGCGGCTTGTTTCCCTTGCGGGCAAGCCACGAATCCAGTTTCTTTTTCAGCGCGGCGTAGGGTTTCGAGTCGAAGTGTGTCTGTATGCTTTTCACGATACCCGCCTCCAGCGGCGGCAGATCGGACGAAATGCGGTAGTAGACCCAGACCGCCTCGCGCCGGTCCTCAAGGATACCCGCCTGCGTCAGATAGCGCAGATGGCGCGACGCTTTCGACTGGGTAAGTTCCAGCACCGTCAGGATGTCGCAGACGCACAACTCCTCGCGCCACGACAAAAGCGCGAGGATCGCAAGCCGCGTATCGTCGGCCAGCGCCTTAAAAAATCTCGCTTCTTTCTTCACGGAACGACTCCTCATCAAATAACCGCTTATGCGAGTATATGAAGAGGAGGCGGGAAGTCAAGGAGAACTTTGTTTTTTCTCTTTTGCCTTGCGCAGATGGCCTTTGATCATGTCGATCAGGAAGAGTGTAAAAAAGGTGGACAGGATGACCGCCACCAACGTTATCAGCAGACTTTTCGCCGCGAATATGATGTAGAAACAGCCCATATCGGTCAGGGCAAGCAGCAGCATCTCCCACACCATCGATCGCGGCTCTTCGGCCTTGACCTTCGACACGCTGAAGTTCTTTTCCCTGACCGGCGCAGGAGCCGCCGGTTCCTGTTCCGTTTTCTTTATCTCCTCCATGCGGCGACGCACTTTTTCGGCATCCTGCTGAACCTCCTCCCGTTTCTCGCGCCGCCGTTTTTCCTCCTGTAGCCTGCTCAGTTCTTCCTTCGCCGCGTCACTCTGGCGCGCGACGCTCAACACCTCCTCGATATCCCCGCCGCTCCGTTCGTCCCTTTTTTTCTCCGCAGCTTCCTCGTCGGAGGATCGCGGCGATATCACGGGAGTCTCTATCGCCTTCCGTATCGCCGCCGCCAGTTCCACGGAATCCCGCTCTTCATAACCTTCGGTTCTTGCCGGGTCGGACATTTCTTCTCCCGTCCCCTCCCGTTCTCCTATCCCCGTCCGGCTCGCCGCGATCGTTTCGGACGCACTGCCGCCCGACGCCCCCGGATCGGAGCGTTTCACATGCTCGACCCCTCTGATGGTCTCGGAAAAGATACGGTTCTTGCCTATCGCCTCGCGTATGGCGACGGCCGCATCCTCGGGCGGACAGCGGAACCACTCCTTCCATTCGTGCCTTCCCTCCCGCTCCAACTTGCGGCAGGCGATCAGTTTATACCAGTGAGGGTTATCGACCGACACGGCATACTCGACGATGAAGGGCTGTTCGGGCGACTCTTTACTCATCTGGCGCGCCCGCCAGGAAGGCTGTTTGACCGAAAAAGTGATGCGGCACAGATCAGGGACCACGGGATTGGTAACGACGAACACCCATCCGCGAACTTTCATCGGTCCACCTCCGGGGCATTGCGTTGCGGCACATACGGCACAACAAGATGTTAGCCGATAGGAGGCGCCAAGTCAATCATTGAAGAAAGAATAACTGCACTTCAGTAACGGCTCCGCGACAAGTTATCTGCGGCGCGGGGCGAAAAAATTGACTTCGCACCCCCCTTCACGGCATGGTAGGGACCATGAGCGTACTCTTCGCGATCATCTATCTGCTCGGCGCCGGACAGGGGGCGTTCCTCAGCATCCAACTCTTCCTGCGGCCCGAGAACCGGCGCGCCAACCGCCTGCTGGCGGTATTGCTCGGCATCTTCGCCCTCAACCTCTTTGAGCTGTTCCTTGAAGAGATGGGCTACTACCGCCTCTTCCCGCATATGCTCTGGAGTTTTACCTCGGCACCGTTCCTCTACGGCCCGCTGATATTCCTCTACGCCGGGACGCTCACCGGTCGCTTCACCCGCTTCAAGGCGATCTATTTACTTAATTTCGTTCCGTTCTTCCTCCATTTTGCGACGATCCTCCCCTTCTATCTCAAGACCGGCGATTTCAAGATCGCGGCCTACGACCACTACCTCGTTTCGGGTTTTCCGACCACCTTTAAGCCGCTGTTCACCTATTCGCTGAAACTGCTCCACTACGGCCTCTACCTCGGCCTCACGCTTGGCCTCATCGCCCGCTACCGCCGCGAGATGGAGGAACAGTACTCCGAACTGGAACGGCTCGACCTCGGGTGGCTGAAACTGCTCGCTATCGTCAACCTCGCGATGATCGGCATATTCATCGCCACCGTTACCGGCCACGGACTCGAGATCATCACGATGACCCACGGCATCACCCGCATCAGTTACCTCTGGGACACCGCGCTCATCTACACCGTCGGCATCCTCGCGGTGCGGCAGGCGCCGATATTCAACGAGTACCGGCGGATCATCGAACCGGTCGAACCACCGACCCCGCAACCGGGCGAACCACCGGATGGGCGGACGCCGTCCGCCCCTACAGATGCCGTTCAACAGACCAAGGTCAAATACGAAAAAAGCCGCCTCGACGACCATATCGCCGACGCCTACCTCGCCGAGCTGACCACCCACATGCGGACCGCCAAACCCTACCTCAACAGCGAACTGGGGATCAAGGAACTGGCGACCGCCATCGGGCTGACCGAACATGTCCTTTCGCAGGTCGTCAACGGCCGCGCCGGGATGAATTTCTTTACTTTCGTCAACAACTTCCGTATCGAAGAGGCCCAGCGACTCCTCGCCGACCCGTCACGCAAAGAGGAGAATATACTCGCCGCCGCGTTCGAGTCGGGCTTCAAATCGAAGTCGCACTTCAACACGCTCTTCAAGAAGACGACCGGCCTCACCCCGCGCGAATTCCGCCGCCAGAAGGTCGGCCGCTAGAGCACCAGCGTACAACCACAACCGGTAGAACCTTCCTCTTCGACCACCGCGTCATCCGGGGTTTCCGCCGTATCATTGGCCGGATAGGAATCATAGGAAGAATCGGACTCAGAGGACATGTCGGACTCAGAGGAATCGTTGTCGGTCACGCTATCGTCGCCGGTCACGGTGTCAGTCACCGTATCGTCCGTTTCATCGGGAGTTTCAGATAGGTCTTCGTCGACCGGTTCGTTGTCGATCAGTTGATCCTCGTCCGTTAGGTCGCTTTCGTCGTTTATGTCCTTTTCTCCCTCTTCATCGGCCATCAGCGCGTCGTTGTCGGTGGTCGGATCGTCGCTGAAATCCCAGCAGTCGGCGACGGTGCAGGGCGACGACTCGTCGATGTCCTGTTGTATCTCATCGGTGATGGCGCCGCCGCCGAGGATCCACGCTTTGGCGATGGCGCGCAGGGCGTTGATGCGGCCGTAACCGTAGTTGTCGCTGTGGCCGTCAGCATCGTAGCCCGCCGCGCCGCTGTTTATCTTGTCGGCGGTACCGACGATGATGTCGCGCACCTGCAGAGCACTGAGCGCCGGATTGGCCTGCAGGATGAGCGCCGCGATCCCCGACACCAGCGGCGCCGCCGAGGAGGTATGCGAGAAGCGGTAGCTGTAGCGTCCCCACCAGCCGTCGCCCCCCGCGACGGGACTGTCGGGATTCCAGCCGGCGGTATCGTGGCACCCGGAGGCCGGGGTCTCGCCGTCGTCAAGACAGGCCGGCCGGATGAAATTATCGGTGCTCCAGATGCGGTCGTAGTAGAGGGTACTCGACTGCCGTTCGCCGCCGCTGGTCGGAGCGACGATATCGAGCGCCGCGCCGTAGTTGCTGAAATCGTAGCGGACCCCCTGACTGTTCGAGGCGCCCACCGCCACCGCGTTCGGATGGGTGGCAAGCCCGTTCCACGCGAAGTCCTCCCCCGAGTTGCCCGCCGCAAAGACGATGACGGTCCCCTTGCCGTCGCGGCCGGTGGTGGTGATGTGCTCGACCAGCGCGCTGAAATAACTCGACGGCAGGGTGTCGTCGGGACCCCACGAACAGTTGATGACATCGGGATCCTGCGCCATGACCCAGTCGAATATCTGGTCGAAATAGGCGTCGGCCGCGAGCCCCGTCGATGTCGGATCGGCCGCCATGCGGGCCGCGATCAGACCGCAGCGGGGGCAACTGCCGGTGAGTCCAAGCCCGTTGTCGCCGCTCGCGACCGCCAGCCCGGTCACCATCGTCCCGTGGAAGTTGCCGGTATCGACCGTTTCGGCGAAGAGATTCCCCGTCTCGACCGGGCCGCCGAAATTATTCGAGGCGATATAACGGTCGACAAGGTCCTCGTGAAGCAGGTCGAAGCCGTCGTCGATGACCGCGAGCCGCATCCCGGCGCCGAGGTCGCTCACCCCCGAAACGATACCGAGGAGCTGCATGAGTCGCCACCCCTCCGCCACATGGGCGTTGTCGCCGCCCCGGATCTGCGCCTTGCCGTCCAGCGAGGTGTAGGGGCCGTCGCTGTGGATGTTCCACTGATCGCTAAAGTACGGGTCGTTGGTGGTCAGCGGATCGATACCGTAAAGGTTTATCTTAGTATATACGCTCGGTTCGGCCGCCAGCACCGCCCCCGAATCGTAGAGCGCCGCCGCCACGCTGATCGGGTCGCCCGCGGTGTGAACATAGAACCAGCCGGGCACCGCCAGTCGCCGCACGAGCGTCAGTCTGTTATTATTTAGTAGTTCCGAGAGGTTGGAATCATCCGGAACTTTGATGTAGAGGTTCGAGGCAAGGAGCTGTGCCGCCCGGGCGCCGGGAAAATGGACCAGCGCCAGACCACCGGCGGTCACCCCGAGCCGTTCGACCGTTACCGGTTCATGTCCCCGGTAAAAATGGTCGCCGACCGTACCGGCCGCCGCCATCGCCCCCACCGCCGTCAGAATAGCCGCCAGAATCAACCGCATACCGATACCTCCTTTGCAGGTCACTGGTCACTCACTACTATAAAAATCGTCGAAAATCGGCCGCACAGGGCGGTCAATGCCCATTCCCGAGGTTTCAGAACCTTTATTTTGTCCTCACCGGCGGCCCGGAACGAAAAAAACCAAAAAGAGCGGTCTGGTGTATCTGAGAAACATTCTTTCCTACGGAGGAAGTACGATGTCGAAATTCAGTTGGGCGATCCCGGCGATGATCCTGTCTCTCCTGTTCATCTCCTGTACCGTCGCAGAGGAACCGGGCGAGACGACCGACGACCTGACCGTCGCCGATACGGCGGGCGGCGATGACGGCGACACCACCGCGTCGGCCACCTGCGGCGACAACATCACCAACGGCACCGATGTCTGCGACGGCGACGCGGTCGACTGCACGACGCTGGGCGACTTCACCGGCGGCCTCGCGGTCTGCAAGAGCAACTGCACCGGCTACGACACCACCAACTGCGTGAAAGAGACCTCCGAGGGGACGACGCCCGACAGCGACACCCCCGGCGCGACCGACGACGGCGCGGTGATATCCGACGAAGACCCGGGCGTGTTCGACAAGAACGCCGGCGGCTTCTGGACCGATCCCGACACCTATCTCATCTGGGAAGAGCCGATGGGCAATCAGGGGGCGGGCGGCATGGGGCCCACACACGCCAACGCCGAGAAATACTGTAATGACCTCGTCCTCGCCGGGGCAAAGGACTGGCGCCTGCCGACCATCGACGAACTGCGGACCCTCGTGCGCGGCGTTTCCACCACCATGACCGGCGGCACATGTCCCACCACCGAGGCATGCTCCAATCAGGACACCTGCAATAAAGATAAGGACAACACGCAGGGCTTCGGCAATTCGTGTCTCGGCTGTCAGGCGCTCGCCGACACCTACGACCCGGCGTTCAGTTACCTCGAATCGTCCGACTGCCAGCTCACCGACCGCCAGTTGACCAACCTCGAATGTTACCGCGTGCCGCGCCTCACCGGTCCCTGCGACGGCGACTGGTCCGCCACCCCGAACACCAGCACCACCGGCACGCAGACCAAGGCTTTCTGGTATCTCAACTTCAAGCGCGCCCTCATCAACAGCGACGCCGATCTTTTGAGCGGCGCCAACTGGGTCCGCTGTATCCGCGCCGGAACCGTGGACGATATTCCCGAGGGGCAGACCGACTATCCGCCGGTCGCGTCGAGCGAATGTATCCGCGACCTCGACTGTCCGGTCGAGAAATACTGCGTCGAGAATCAGTGCATCCTCATCCCCGAGGAGACCTGGCTCGACAGCGTAAGCGGCCTTACCTGGCAGACCTTCCCGGCGAAGAAGACCTGGGCCGACGGCATCGCCTACTGCGATGCGCTCGATCTGGGCGGTTCGGCCGATTGGCGGCTCCCGACCATCGATGAACTGAAGACGCTCTCCTCCTGCACCGCGACCGCGACCTGCGGCATCACCGATTCCTGCGCCGGCTACACCGCCTGCAACGGCGGCAGCGCCGACTGCACAGGGTGCGCGAGCGGCAACTACCTCCCCGAGATACTGGGGCTCGACATCCAGAACCACTGGTCGGCGACCGAAGAGACGCAGACCGCCACCGAGAACGCGTGGACGCTCAACTTCAGCACGAGCAAGGTCGGCTATCTCGATAAAGGCTGGGAATTCACCGTCCGCTGCGTGCGGTAAAGGAGTATAACATGCGCAAACTCATTCTTCTGGCCACGATCCTCATCACGGCGGCGCTTGCGGCCGAAACGGTCGAAGGCGATACGCTCGGCCCCGCGGTCTCGAAGATCGGCGACCGCGAACTCAAATGGGAGGACGGCGCCCACGATTTCTTCGTGATGTTCAAAAGTCTCCTTTCGCGTCAGTTCGACACCGCGTCGAGCCAGACCAACATGCAGCCCGACACCTGTCTGGACGGTTCGACCTTCACCCTGAGCGATCTCAACATCCCGCCCGACGCCTACATCACCGACGCCTTCCTCATCTGGAACGGCGCGGTGCCGCTGGAGGCGCTCGATGCCGCCACCGACAACACCGTCACGCTCCGTTTCACCGGCGCCGGCGGCGCGGCGCTGGAGCGTGAGATAACGGCGGGCGATGCACAGCTCCTCGGCGGCGAGAAGGGCTTCCCGTTCGAAGGAACGCGGCTCCTGCGCCAGATCGTCAACGAAGATCACACCGGCTATGTCGATAGCGAACTCGCCTACTTCACCTACCGCGTCGACATCACCGATTTCTTCGCCGAACTGCACGCCAAAGGGCGCGAACTGGGCCTTGCCGACGGCGCGAGTCTCGCGGGCGACTACACCGTTTCGGGACTCGACTGCACCAACCAGACCTTCCCCTATCTCCAGAACACCTCGCTGGTGAGCAACTGGGCGATCGTCTTCGTCTACACCTCCAACGCCCCCGGCATGAACCCGAAAAAGATATACCTCTACAACGGACTCAAACTCTACAACCATGAACAGACCCCGGTGACCGTTTCGGGATTCCAGTTACCCGACAGCCCGGTCATCCGCCTGACGCTCATGGTATCCGAAGGCGATTCGGACCTCTATGTGGCCGACGCCGAACATATGCTCCCCGAAGGACTCGATTTCCGCGGCAGGCCCGATCTGCCGTGGGCGCCGGTCTTCAACATCTGCCATCCGCACCGCGAACCGTTCGCGTTCGGGCAGAAAGGCTACGACGACATCTTCAACTCGATATCGAGTTTCTACAACTGGGACGGCGATCAGGTCTACTGCATCGGCGGGCTCACCACTGCCCCGGGCGATACCGACCCCGCGACGGCAGAGTGGGCGATCGATGTCGACACCTTCATCCTGCGGCCGACCGATTTCCCCGGCCATTTCGCGCCGGGCGACACCGACCTCGAATTCAACATCCGCGCCAATCAGGATATGGTGGTGACCAACCTGATGATCGTATCGGTCGACACCAAACCGGCGTCGTTCGACATCCCCGCCACGGAGGAGAAGAGTTACTGCTCCTGCGCCGACGCCGCCCTCTCGTTCTGTGACGGGTCGCCGCTCTACTACCTCATCCGGGTCGAGAACTGGGGCGAAGCGGTGGCGACTCAGGTCACCGTCCGCGACGCGATACCCGGCGAAGTGGACTACCTCCCCGGCACCACCGAGGTGGGCTACGACGCGGTCGGCAACGGCGAACCGCAGTGGCACACCGTCGCCGACGATGCGGGCATATCGCCGGTCGTAGCGGGGCTCATGGTCGCCGATACGCTTCAGCCCTGCGTGGGCGGCAGTTGTTCCGAACGCTATTTCGTCCGGTTCAAGGTCCAGCCGAAAGAGGGGCTTCCCAAAAATGTCGTGATCAACAACACCGCCGAGATATTCGACGCCGGGACCGCCGCCTACTTCACCAACAGCAATGTGCCGGTGCGGCTCCGCAAGGCGCTCGTCTGTCCGTCGGCCGAAGTCTGCGCATCGCCCGACCGGTGCGATCCGGCGTGCGGCGGTTGCATCGGGGCGACCGAAGAACCGGTGACCGACGACACCGCGACGGCCGACGATGAAGGGACGGCCGACAGCGTGGTACCGGTGAACGATTCTGATAATCCCGAAGTGAGCGATGAGGTGATCGAAGAAGAACCCAACGCCTGCGGTTGCAGCGTAATCGGGTAAAATCAGATACAACCGAAACATTTATGGTTTTCACCAAAAGTTTCGGTTATACAAGAAACTTTTTTGCGGCCTTCACCACGATGAAACTCGTCCTCAAGAAACCTTGAGAACTACCGGTGTCATTTCCAGGGACCGGAGGCGATCCAGCGACCGAGGAACGGCTTCTTTTTCGCGTGTGCTTCGACGACCGGCCCAAGGAACGCGGCGACCGCCACTACGACCAGCGCGAATGACGCGGGGACATCACTCGGCGATATCCTCTTTATGAAAGCACTCCACTGAACCTGATGATTCTCCGCGAAAAGGTCGGAGAAGGCTACGATCGGATCGGGTACGGGCGTATCCCGCTTTGACAATGTCCGAGCTATCGCCTCAAGCAGAACGGCACCGTCGAAATCAAATCGACGGGAAAGCCACCAGATATCGTGAAAATCTTTCATCCGACTATTCAACTGGCCGTGGGTCAGCATGGCATGGAGTTTTTCAGCGATGGCACTTTCACGGCTATAGCACGAGATGATGGGCGACGGAAGATCGAGAATGGTGGGAAAGCTCTGTTTTTGAGGCGGGGGATAGACCGGATCACCGAACCCGATGTCGATCTGGAGGTGGAGTCGCATCGTATCGAGAAGCGCCGGTATCTGAACACGAAGGCCATGGTACTCCGCCCCTTCGGTTATCCGTTCGATCACCATGTCGGCGGCAGAAAACGAAAGTCCGTCCGGCTCAACCTCGCTCGACAACACTTCCCGTATCACTACGGCGGTCGCAGCCTCTTCGTTCGATACCCGGCCGAGGAGATCGATATCCATGGTCGCCCGTGCCTCCGGCGCCTGCCAGACCCGCAGCATAAGCGCCCCCTTCAGGACAAAATTCTCTTTCTGCGGCGAGCGCGACAAGCGATAGAGGAATCGCTCCATGAGGTAACTTTGCACGATCTCCTGAAAAGAGCGGTTCCTCTCGCGGGCCTTGTTGAGGAGCCGTTGCCGCACCGAGGCCGCCACATCCTTTATCGGTTTCATAGGAGCGCCTCCAGATAAGGTTTCATGAGCCGTTCCACGCGACAGATGCGCCCGTATCTCAGAAGCGCATCGATATCGAACCTCCGGCGTGTCCGGTAGAGTTTCAGCGACTCGGTGAAGATATCAAAACCTATCTTGTTGCGGAACTTGAGGCAATCGGCGATCGTTTTCTCCGGACTGAATATGCGCACGGCAATGCCGTCGAACAGATGCTCCTCAACACCCGCCGAAAGACTTTCTTCCGAGAAACGGAAAACCGACAGCGGCGGGAAATCTATGCGCGGACTCCGCGCCGATGAAGCGATGGCAATAGAAACGGTGGCGGGTCTTTGCGTGGTCAGGTTATGGAAAGAGAGCGCCGAAACAAGGCAAATAACGGCATGCGGCACACGCGCGGCGACGGTCGCAATGTCGGGTTGCGCAAGTTCCGGCAGATCGGCGAGCCGGAATATACCCCGCGAAACGGTCGTCAGTTGCCCCGTGTCGCGAAGAAGATAGAGCGTTCGCGGGTGAATGCCTTTTTTTATGGCGGCGGTAGTATGGATGATACCGCCGGATCGCTCAATGATCTTCAGTGCCTTCTGGTCAACCTGCATGGTTTCCACCTACAAGCGAGGTAAGTAATGTCTATAGTTACGAACAATCACAGACGCTATTATCCGCAACGCAGGACGAAATGCAAGTATTTATTTCAATCGCCAACACGGAAAAACGGAAAGTGGTCTTGTTTTTAATTGGTTTTTTCAGCAGACCACTTTAAGGCATATTCGAGGGCGGCGGGAATGATATCCCGCGAACGATTCACGGGACCAGTTCGACGCCGAACCGTTTCGCGATGAACACCGTGACAACGAAACAGACGGCGGTCAGCACCACCGAAAGGCCAAGCGCACTCCAGAAACCGATGCCGCGCCGTAGCAACCACGGCATGACGAGGAACATCGGCAGGGTCGGGATGACATACCAGAAGGTGTAGTAGGCGTGGTTCGCCACTTTCTCGGGCCCCTGTTTCTCAGCGTAGAGCCAGAACATCACCATGATGGTGACGAGCGGCAGCGACGCGAGGAGCGCGCCGAGTTTGTCGGAGCGTTTGGCGAACTCTGACACGACGACGACCACGAGCGCCGTCACGGCATATTTAACGATAAGAAGTGTCATGCGGTCACCTTTTTAATTGCGTAGCCGAGGGCGGCGCCGAGGAGGAGGGTCATTATAGATATAGGTATAAGGGAAAATGGTTCTTTGGCGGCGATGAGGATGGCGGCGGGGGTCAGCAGGAGAAATGAGATGGCGATGCCTTTGAGCGGGGCGGGCAGTTGCAGGTCGGTCCGCTGGATGAAGAATCCGGCGATCACCCACAGGCAGAAGGCGGAGGCGTCGGCCTCCCACGGCAACCCTTGCGCCAGCATCGGTATCACATCAATTATTCCGGCGACCGCGCCGAAAATGAGGCCGAGATAGGATTTCATTCCACCACCGCGCTGAGACACCGCAATACTAGCAAATCGGCATGAGGAGTCAACAGATTGAGTATCCGCTAAAGTTATTTCTCTTCTATGATGCTGAGGAACGCATCGGTGCCGCCCATGCTGAGATTGCCGTCAAACGCGCTGCTGGTGGCCCCGACAACGAATATCCGGTCGTCGGGATCGATGGCGACGGCATTGCCGTAATCATTCAACCCCGATCCCCACTGTTCGGCCCACAGTTGTGTACCGGTCCCATCAACCTTGACGAGGAAGATATCGTAGCCGCCCCTGCTTTGGTTCTCATCCAACGCACCGGATGTATACCCGGTGACGAAAACGGCCCCTGAAGAAGAAACGGCGACACCGGTCCCTTCCTCCATCGCGGAGGAACCCCATTGTTTGCTCCATTCTTGTGTGCCATCCGAGCGCCACTTGGTAAGAACCATGTTCTGATCGCCGAGAATGGTGAGGGGACTCGTTTGGCTATCAGTATAGTCACCGGTTTTACCGGTCACATAGATGTTCCCCGCGCCGTCCACGGCGACCGCGTTGCCGACATCATTGTATTTGGTGCCCCATTGTTTGGTCCATACCTTGGTCCCGTCCGGAGAGAACTTGGTCAGGAAGGCATCTTTGCAAGAAATGTGGAAGCATTGAGTTATATGCATTCCTGAACACATAACGCACGCGGCCCCCGCATTTGTGTTGCCGTCGAGTTCGCCATCAGTATACCCGGTCACGAAGACATTTCCCGCGATATCGACCGCAATCCCCTTGCTTGCCTCCAAGCTGAAGGAGTCCGATCCCCATTGCCGGGTCCACACTTTGGTGCCGGAGTTATTAAACTTGGCAAGGAACATATTGACTTCGCCCGCGGGAGTTTGCCCGTCGATGGATCCATCCGTATAGCCTGCTACGAAAATGTTCCCCTCTTTATCAATAGCGACGGCATGGCCGCTATCTTCTTCCGATGTTCCCCACTCCCTAGTCCATTCTCTCTCACCATCGCCATCCCATTTCGAAAGAAAAACATCGTAGCCTCCGGCGTTGGTTATGTTGCCGTGGAGTACGCCGCCGGTATATCCCGTCATGAAAATGACGTTCGCGGCATCGATGGCTATCGAGTTACCAATGTCATAAGCCGCCGAACCCATTTGACGACTCCATGCCCGCGTACCGTCGGGAAGCCATTTGGTCAGGAAGATATCGATACCGCCCGCCGTCGTGTTGCCATGTATCGAACCGTCGGTACTGCCGGCGACGAAGATGTTCCCGCCGCTATCGATGGCGAGCGCCGTCGCCTGATCGGCGGCATTGTTCCCGTAAAAAAGGGCGCTCCATCCCGCCGTGCCGGTACTGTCCCAGATACCGGCGAACAGATCGTAGTTCGACCCTGCGGTCATTATCTCGTAGCCGGTCACCGCTATCGTGCCGTCATAGGAACGGATCAGATCGGCCGGGACCGTCGTACCGATGTCGGCGGTCCATAATGCGGCACCGTCGAAATCGTATTCGGCGAGCGTCGCGCCTCCCGCAACGATAAGGCCCGATGCATATCCATCGAGCCCGCCGAGACTATCGTCGCCGATCTCCCCCCATTGTCGCGTCCAGAGTATCTGCCCCGCCATATCGAGCCGCGAGAGGAATACATCGGAACAGTAGTCGTATCCGCAGGAACCGCCCGCATTAACATTTCCTTCAAAGGATCCCTGTGTGGTCCCGGCAATGAACACGCTGCCGTCATCGGCAACGAATATCTCTTCCGGGATATCCTCGGCATCGTACAAACCCCACTGTACGGTGTCTATCCGGACCCCGTCGGCGGTGAAACGGGAAAGAAAGATGTCGTGACAATCGGCACACCCCACCATTCCCGACCCGGGAGGGAATTCCATACAATTGCAACGGCCACCGGCGTTAGTGTTGCCGTCGAGGTCGCCATCGGTGCCGCCGGCGACCAAAATGTCGCCGTTGGGCGCAACCGCGACCGCAGAACCGTACCCGGTCGCCTCTTCGCCCCATTGCACGGTCCATATCTCATTCCCGTCGGCATCCCACTTCGCAAGCAATATCGAGTTATTGACGCTTCCGGCGAGCAGCACGTTCCCCTCGCTGTCGAGCGTCATCCCCCGCACGAAATCCTGCCATTCGGTACCCCATTGCTTCGTCCACAACTCGACACCGGCGCTGGTCCACTTGGTAACGAAAATGTCCTTGTAACCCCCGGCGAAGTCGGCATTGTCTCCCAACGAACCGGCGGTGACACCGGCGACGAAGAGGTTTCTCTCCGCATCGATCGCCATTGCCCGCACCCAGTCATCCTCCTCAGTTCCCCACTGCCGGGTCCACAGGAGAGTACCATTTCCGGTTATTTTCATGAGAACGAGATCGTCCCCGCCCCGGTTCTGATGACAGTTAAAATAAGCATCGGTGCTCCCCGCGATATAGATGTTGCCGGAAGGGTCGACCGCTATCGCTTTTCCGATATCGAGACTTTTCATCCCCTCACCGCCCCACTGATGCGTAAGCCGTATCACGCGGCCGGTATCGACCGGCTTCGGCTCACTCCCCTGAGAACAATTCTCTTCCGGCAAAAGATCCTCATCCACCGGCAGAGCATTCTCGGCAGTGGCATCTTCTTCCGGTACCGCGACCAGATCATCGCTTTCGGGGGCGGTATCGCCGTCGTTCACCGCAACCGGCTCATCGGTACCGGTACGCACCCTCCCATCGGTACAGGCGGCGACCATCGCGATGATCGCCAAACTTTCCAACAGCGACAGCCAAGATCGTTTCATCCCATTTCTCCGTGAATGCCTGATGCACTATAACAAAGAGGCGTAACGATGTCAAAAGGAAAATGAGTTGATTTTAGGGGAATTTACAGCGTGTAGCTGTACTTGAACTCCATGAGCCCCTGATAGAACATCGGGAAGTCCTTTGTCTTGATGGCGTCGAGGATGCAGTCGCCAAAGAGCGACGACTGATATTTTTCGGTCTCGAAGTAGATATCGATGATCTTGCCGGAACCGGCCACGCGCACCTTCATCCACATCTGCCCCATCAGGTTCTTGTCGCCCTGCTGAAGCCGTTCCTGATAGCACTGCGTGATATTCGGAATGAACGAATTCATGTGGATGCCGATGATCTTCGAGTCGATCATCTCCGGAAGCGCCGACTCGCGGCCGCCCCAGTAGCGCGCCAGCTCCTTTTCATCCGGCGGTTCGTTGACATAGTCCTTGTCCTCGGGACGCGGCGGCCGCTTGATGAGGTTACCCTCGACCTGCGCCTGCCGCTGCATCATCGCGACGATGTCGTTGAAGCCCTTGTTCTTCGCCTTACCGAGCGCCGTTTCGCCCGTTTTGTAGTTGATGCGGTTGATGTCGGCGCCGTAGGAGATGAGATACTTCACCACCTCGGCGTGACCGTTGGCGGCGGCCCACATGAGCGCCGATTCGCCGTTGACGTCGGTATCGTTGACGCGGGCCCGTTTGTTGAGGAGCAGTTCGCACAGCGCCTTGTGGCCGTAACGCGCCGCATCCATGAGCGGCGTCTCCTTGAACTGGTCGCCCTGATTGACATCACTGCCGTTGGCGATGAGGAAATCCACGACCTCCTTATGTCCCTTCTTGGTCGCCCACATCAGCACCGGTTCGCCCCGGTCGGTATCGATGGCGTTGGTGTTGGCGCCGAGCTGGACGAGGAACTTCACCACCTCGAGGTGTCCGCGCTGGGCGGCCCACATGAGCGCCGTCTGGCCGCGCGCGTTGGGTTTATTGATGTCTCCGCCGGTGTTGTAGAAGGTCTTGACCGCGGCAAGATCCCCTTCGCGGGCCGAGCCGACGAATTCGTCGATCTCATCCTGCGTCTTGGGCGCACCCGCGACCGGTTTGGCCGCCGTAGCCTCGACGGAGGCGGAATCTCCCTCTTTGGCCGCCGTAGCCTCGCCCGCCGGTTGGGCCGACGAACAGGCGAGAGCAAGCAGGAACAGCGCACACACGATGATGAACAATTGTCTCATGGGGTTCTCCCTTCGTTAAGAACGCTCGACCGTATCAGAAAAACAACGGAGGGGCAAATTTTTTGACCTCGGCGGCACTTTGGGCTATGCTCGGACCCGTTCATAACCTTCCGGGGGAACCGAGATGAAAAAGATCTTTGTAGCGTTCGTGTTCGCGGCCCTGCCGATGCTCCTTTCGGCCGAGGACCCGCGGCTGGCGACCGTCATCTTCACCAACGACACCCACGGCATGGCGTGGGCCTACGACGAACCGGATAATCCGGGCGTCGGCGGGCTGGCCGCAGCCAAGACGGTGATAGACCGCATCCGCGAGGAGTCGCAACTGTCCAACGGCGACACGGTGCTTGTTTCGTCGGGCAACATCACCATGGGCGACCCGCGCTCCAACATCTGCGAGAATGTCCCCCTCATTAAAGGAATGAGCCTCATCGGCTACGACGGCATGGCGGTCAGCAACCATGAGTTCGACTTCGGGCTCAAGGTGTTCCGCAAGATGCAGAAGGAGGCGAACTTCCCCTTCCTGTCGGCGAATCTGTTCGAGAAAGGGCAGAAAAAGCCGATGCTGCAGGAGTTCGTCGAGAAGAAACTCACCAACGGCCTCAAGGTCGCGATATTCGCCGTCACCACCCCCGAAACGGCCAAGATCACCGAGGTAGGGCTTAAGGGGGAAGTGACGGTGGCCGACCCGATAGAACGGGCGAAGAAACTGGCGACCGAACTGAAGAGCCGCAACGATGTGGTGATCGTGCTGTCGAATCTCGGCTACTACGACAGCGACAGGTCCTTCGACGGCTATCCGGCCGACAAACTGCTCGCGAAGAACCTCGCGGGCGTCGCCGATCTCATCGTCGGCGGCCACACCAAGACCCATCTGGACAAGCCGGTGGTCGAGGCGGGCATCCCGATAGTGCAGACCGAAGGGCTCGGCAAGTGGATCGGCCGCTTCGATCTTTACATTCTCGGCGGCAAGGTGACGCAGACCAACTACAAACTCTACCCGGTCAACGTCAAAAAGAAGGTCGGCAAAGGGCAGTTCGAACTGGTCGGCACCAAGGTGAAGGAGAACCCGGCGGTGCTCGAACTGCTGAAAAGTTTCAGTTGCGAGTTCTCGACCCAGCCGGTGGGCGAGACCGAGATGGAGTTCGTCGGCAAGAAGGAACTGCTCCGCTTCCGCGAGGCCGAACTGGGCGACACCATCACCGACATCATGCGGACCCGCACCGGCGCCGACATCGCCTTCGTCAACGGCGGCGGCATCCGGCAGGGGCTCAAGAAGGGACTCGTGACCGAGAAGGATATCTACAGCGTCTTCCCGTTCAACGACACCATCGTCGTGGGACAGGTGACCGGCAACGAACTGCAGGCGATCGCCGACCTGTTCGTGGCCAAGAAGGTCGGCAGCGGCGGCTTCCTCCACTTTTCCGGGCTTTCCCTTTCGGCCAACAAGGGGAAGGTGATCGAGATACTCGTGGGCGGTCAGCCGCTGGAGAAAGAGAAGAAGTACTCGATCGCGATGAACAGCTACCTCGCCGGCGGCGGCGACGGCTACACGATGCTCAAGGAGCTGCGCGACAAGCGCTTCACCGGGCTGTCGGTCCCCGCCGTCATCGTCGAATACCTCAAGGCCGAGAAGATCATCTCCAAACCCAAGACCGGCCGCGTCACTATTTCCAAATAACGACGGTTGCTTGTCGGCCCGGAAGCGATAAAAAAGTTGCAATCGCCCAAATCACGAGTATAAAAACCGGCGACCATTGAGGTCGGGATGTGGCTCAGCCTGGCTAGAGCACTGCGTTCGGGACGCAGGGGCCGCTGGTTCGAATCCAGTCATCCCGACCATTTTTTTTCACTTTATCGCCAGAAACACCCTATTGACCAAGCGGGCGACCGCATAGAGGAATACCGCCCACAGAAGGAACGCCGGTATCATCCCCGCAAGAGCGGTGTCGATGTGCGGGAAGACCGGGTTGTATTTGATGAGTAGCGCGCCGTGGATGAGGAATACCTCGTAGGAAACGGTGCCGCAGAGGACCAGCAGCCGGCTTTCATAGCCGCGCTCCCCCGCCGCCCCCATGATGATGCAGATCGCCGCCGCGAAGAGCAGATTCTCCCCCTCCTGCAGCAGCAGGAACGGGCCGGCGGCGTAGGGAACGGAGAGATAGAGCCACGGCAGCAGCAGCAGCTTGAAGAACACGACGAACAGCAACAAGCCCCCGGCGATAAGAACAAGGGGCCGCTCATACCGCTTGAAAAAAGCGGCGACGGCGGTATAGCGCTCGGCGACCAGACACCCGAGCGGAAAGGCGAAGAACTGGTGGGCGATGGCATACTGCCGGTAGACGAAGAAAAGGAGGAGCGACCCGCCGAAGAGCACCCAGCCGGCCCGTTTGCCGCGCAGAAGATGATATGACAGGAAAAAGAGTCCGTACCAGATGAGGAGGAAGGTGACATACCAGCGGCCGTAATCGATGTGATTGAGCCGCGTGGTGGTGTTGATCCCGGCGAGCGTCATCAGCAGTTCCCCCGCCGAATAGCCACGCCCGAGAAGGAACCAGTCGAGCGGCAGGAGTACGGCGGTGATGATCCAGTAGGGCACCATGACCCGGACGAGCCGCCGCTTGGCGAACCAGCCGTCGTCGGTATGGCCTTTGCGGAACGACATCGTGAGGCCGAGTCCCGAAAGGAAGAGGAACAGGAATACCGTTTCGCCGTGCGAGACCAGCAGGGCGTGCTCCCGCGTCACGTGGGTCCAGAGGTGGCCGATGACCACGAGCATCGATACGAACCCGCGCAGTTGCAGCGACTGGGCGGGCGACAGAAAGGCGGTCGGCTCACTCTTCCGGAGCGTGAGCAGGATGAGCGCGAAAAAGAGGCCGAGCAGAAGCAGATTCTGCGCCTCGACCCCGCTCTGCGCCAGTTTGACGGTCTGATAATTGCCGAAATAGGACCCGCTCACCGCGACCTCTGTCGTATTCCGGCGACAATAGCCGCAGAAAAAATAGTTGTCAAAATAATAGTCGGTGTTATCATAGGCGCGTCATTGTTGTTCTATGTCGGGGTGCCCTATGCAAGCGACCATTCGCAACCTCTTTGTTGCCGCGTGTTTTCTCCTTGCCGCCATCGCGCTTGAGGCCGAAACGGTCATCGTGGCCGACATCGAGGACCGGACCGGCCAACTGAAACCGGAGGTGCTCGAAGCGTCGCGCGGCCTGCTGGAACAGGCCTATCGCGGCACCGGTAAACACCGGATCGTCGCGGTGGACGGCATGCGCAAATATGTCGCCGGCCAGAAAAAGTGGAAAGACTGTTTCCAGATGGAGTGCCAGCTCGCGGCGGCCGGATCGCTCAAAGCCGACCTCGTGGTCACCGCGTCGGTCGACTTCTTCGCCGGCATCTACACCATGACGGTATCGACCATTACCGTGAAGAATAAGCAGAAGAACGAAGCGGGCGCGGCCGATTTCAACGGCACCGCCGTCGGCATGAAAACGGCGGTCGAGAAACTCGCCCCCGCCCTCACCGGAAAGAAAATGGCGGCCGCTCCGGCCCCCGCCCCGACCGCCGCTCCGGCCACCATCGCCGCTCCGGTCCCGGCGGTCACCATCATCCCGGTGCCGATCCCGGCGCCGAGCGCGGAGGAGAAGAAGTATCAGGGGACCAATTTCAAGGAACCGGTCAAGGAGACCTACACCGTCCCGGCGATACCGAAGGAACCGGAACTCAAGAAGATACCGAAGGGCAACGTCACCTTCACCAGTCCCATCGCCGCGGTGAAGATCGCCTTCGCCAAGGGCAAGAAGGAGGAGAAGAACTGCGCCCTCCCCTGCTCCCTCAACACCATCGACCCGGGCGACTATGTGGTCCGTTTCGAGAAAGAGGGCTACATACCGCGCGAAGAGGTCGTCCGTATCGAGGCCGACAAGACCGTCACGAAGAATATCGAACTCTCGCCGCTGATCGCCGATAAGGCGCAGGTGAACGAAGAACTCATCGCGGCGGCCAAGGAGGGCGACCTCAAGGAGATGAATCGCCTGTTCGTCCTCGGCGCCGACGCCAACTATCATAATCCCGCCGGCTACAGCGCCCTGCTGGTGGCCTCCCTTTCGGGGCAGAACGGGGCGGCCGAACATCTCATCAACAAGGGGGCCCGCTTCACCGCGGTCGAGATCGGCACGCTGCTGCTGATGGTGGTCGAAACGAACAACATCCCGCTCCTCAAACTCATGCTCAAACAAAAGGCCGATCTCAACTACCGCTACGACAACGGCCGGACGATACTCTGGCACGCCATCGAGCGTCAGCGCTGGTCGATCTTCGATCAACTGGTCAAGGCCAAGATAGACACCGGGATCAAGGATAATTCGGGGATGAACATCCTGATGTGGACCATCGACAACGGGATGGAAAAGGTCGCCCAGATGCTCAAGAACTACGGGCTCAAACTGGAGCCGGGCATCGCCTCGAAGGCCCTGCGCAATGTGGTATCCAAAGAGAATGTGATCAAACTGCGCACCCTGCTCCCCTTCGTCGCCGATCTCAATCCGGTCTATGAGGACGGCCTGACGCCGCTGTGGTACGCCGCCATCAAGGGACGCACCGACATCGTCGACACTCTGCTCGCGGCCGGGGCGAACCCCGATGTCCGGGACAAGAACAAAAAATCGCTCCTCACCTACAGCATCGAAACGCGTAAGTTCGACATCGCCAACCGCCTCATCGACCGTAAGATACGGCTCACCACGCAGGAGTCGAATTTCCTGATCCAGAAGGGGGTCGCCATCGGTGACTCCGAACTGGTCCGCGTCGTACTCAAGGCGGGCGGCAACGTCAACCAGAAATTCGACGACGGGATGACCGCCGTGTGGGTCGCCGCCTTCAACAACAACCGCGAGATGGTCAGCGTACTGGCGGCGGCCGGCGCCAACCTCAACAGCAAGGATAAGGATGGCCGCACGATACTCATGTGGGCGGTCGAGAACAACCGTAAGGAACTGGCGCAGGTGGCGCTCGCCAACGGCGCGAACGTGAACCTGCTCGACAACCGGAAACGGACCGCCCTTTCCATCGCCATTGAGAAGAATAATCTTTCGCTGGTCGATGTTCTGGTCCGCAACAAGGCGCAGGTGAACCTCAAGGACGACAACGGCAATACGCCGCTCCTGATCGCGACGGCGACCGGCAACCTGCCGATGGTGCAGGTCCTGCTCGACGGCGGCGCCGGGGTCAATTCGGACGACAAGAACGGCAACACGCCGCTCATCATCGGGGTCCACAAAGGGTACGGCGACATCGTCCGCATCCTTATCGACAAGGGGGCCGATCTCAACAAGGCGAATCGCGAGAAAAAGACGCCGGTCCACATCGCCGCGATGCGCGGCGAAAAGGAACTGCTCGAGCTGCTGGTCGAAAAGGGGGCCGAGATGGACAAGCCCGATGCGACCAACGCCACGCCGCTCCTCTACGCCAAACGCGACAACCGCTACGATATCGTCGGCTACCTCCTGCAGAAGAACGCCAAGATCACTTCGCGCGAGGAAATGGAGGAACTGTTCGTCTACGCCTGCCAGAACGGCTTCGATCCGATAGTGGCGAACCTGATCGAGCGCAAGGTCGACATCAACCGCCGCTTCGCCGACGGCTACACCCCGTTGTGGCTGGCCGTCATGAGCGGCAACGACAAGATCGTCAAGATGCTCGCCGCCGCCGGCGCCGACATCGAGGCGCGCGACAAGGAGGGGATGACGCCTCTGCTGTACGCGACAGCCAAAAAAGAGGAGAACGTGGTGCTCGCCCTGCTCAATCTCGGCGCCGAGATCGGCGCGAAGGACAAGGGGCTCAACACCGCGCTCCACTACTGCGCCAGCCGCGGTTTCGTCCAGTCGGCCGCGATACTCATCCGCAAAGGGGCGAGCCTCAACGACAAGGATGATAAGGGCCGCTCGCCGATGGTGCGCGCCCAGTTCACCGGCAACTACGATATCGTCGATATGCTGAAGCGGGCCGGCGCGTACGAATAACCGAACCCTACTCCTCTCCCAGCAGCCCTTTATATTCGAAGATGCGGTCGCGCAGTATCGCCGCATATTCGAAATCCCATGACTCGGCGGCCCGCTTCATCTCCGACTCGAGTTCGGCGACGCGGCGGGCGAGTTCCTTGCGGGCGAGTTTCTTCAGCGGCTTCTTCCCCTTGCCGGGGACATGCTCCTCGATGTCGAGGATGGCTTTATTAAGTATGCCCCGCGGCGTGATGCCGTGGGCGGTGTTGAAATCCTCCTGAATGCGGCGGCGGCGGCGCGTTTCGTCTATCGCCTTTTTCATGCCGTCGGTCACGCGGTCGGCGAACAGGACGGCGCGGCCGTTCAGATTGCGGGCGGCGCGGCCGATGGTCTGGATGAGCGAATCGCCGCTCCGCAGGAAGCCCTCCTTGTCGGCGTCGAGTATGCCCACCAGCGTCACCTCGGGGATATCGAGTCCTTCGCGCAGAAGGTTCACCCCGACCAGCACATCGAACAGGCCCCGCCGCAGATCCATCACGATCTTGAGCCGCTCCATCGCGTCGATGTCGCTGTGGAGATAGCGCGCCCGGACGCCCCGTTCGTTGAGAAAATCGGTCAGGTCCTCGGCCATCTTTTTGGTGAGCGCGGTCACCAGCACCTTGCCGCCGGCGCGGGTCTCTTTCACGATCTGGTCGAACAGCACCGGCACCTCTTCGCGCGCCGGCCGGATGTCGATCACCGGATCGAGCAGTCCCGTCGGCCGGTTGATGAGTTCGGTCACCTGCGACACCAGTCCTATCTCATATTCCCGCGGGGTGGCCGAAGCGAACAGCACGCGGTCCCAGCGCCGGGTGAATTCGTCGAAATGGAGCGGCCGGTTGTCGAGCGCCGAAGGGAGGCGGAACCCGTATTCGACCAGCACCTCCTTGCGCGCCCGGTCGCCGTTGAACATTCCGTGGACCTGCGGCAGGGTCACATGACTTTCGTCGACGATGAGGAGGAACTCTTTGCCGAAATAGTCCACCAGCGTCGGCGGCGGCTCGCCGGGAGCGCGCCCCGTGAGATAGCGCGAATAGTTCTCGATGCCGGAACAGAACCCGACCGATTCCATCATCGCCAGATCGTTCTCGGTCCGTTCGCGGATCCGCTGCGCCTCGATGAGCTTGTTGCGCTTCTTGAACCGTTCTTCCTGCTGTTCCATCTCGGCGCGGATGCCGGTAATAGCCCGCAGCATCGTCTCCTGTTCGGCGACATAATGGCTCTTCGGATATATCTTGACCGTCTCCAGCGACCGGATGCGCCGCCCTTCGAGCGGATCGACGATCAGCACCTCCTCGACGGTGTCGCCGAAATATTCGAGCCGGACGACATATTTCTCTTCATACGCGGGATGTATCTCGACGATATCGCCGTTCACGCGGAACTTGCCGCGCGACAGATCGAACTGCGTCCGCTCGTACTGGATGTCGGTCAACTGGCGGCAGAGCCGGTCAAGCGGCAGTTCCATCCCGCGGTGCAGTTCCACCGACATCTCGCGGTAGGATTCGGGA
Source organism: uncultured bacterium (assembly GCA_937871295.1). Taxonomy (GTDB): domain Bacteria; phylum UBP6; class UBA1177; order UBA1177; family JAKLFG01; genus CALMRE01. The sequence goes on from CALMRE010000167.1 coordinate 38,872, forward strand.
CTGCCGATGCCGTAGATGCAAGAGACCGACGCGACGATGACGCAGTCGTTCCCTTCGAGCAGTTGGCTGGTGGCGAAGTGACGCATCCGGTCGATATCGTCGTTGCGCGACGAATCCTTCTCGATGTAGGTATCGCTCGACGGCAGATAGGCTTCCGGCTGGTAGTAGTCGTAGTAACTGATGAAGTAACCGACGCGATTCCGGGGAAAGAACTGTTTGAATTCGCCGTACAACTGCCCCGCGAGCGTTTTGTTGTGGGCCAGCACCAGCGTCGGCAGTTTGAGTTCCTTGATGAGATTCGCCATCACGAAGGTCTTCCCGGTGCCGGTCGCCCCGAGTAGCAGTTCGCGTTTTGAACCGTCACGGAAAGCGCGCGCCAGCCGTTCTATCGCCGCGGGCTGATCGCCCGCCGGGCTGAAGGGGGAAACAAGATCGAACGGCGAACTGACCATACCGGGACTCCCGTGTCACATCGGGCAACTGTATATCATCGGCTAAAATTTGCAAGCGTCCCGCTCTTTTGTATAATGCATTTGAATGTTCGCGAGGTATCCCTATGAACGGCCACGAGGATCAGAAGAAGCCCGGCATGGCGGAACGCTTGAAACTCTACAAGAAACCGAAGCCCGGCCCGGCGCTTCCCGATAAGGAGGAAAAGATCCCCGAGCCGCTGAAACTTTACAAGAAGCCGAAACCCGACCAACCGGCGTCCGAGTCGTTGGAGATCAAGGAACCGCTCAATTTTCTTGAACAACTTGAGCAGGAAGAATTCCGGTCGAAATACGAGACCCCCCGCGCAGCTCCGGCGGGGAACGGCAGGGCAAAAAGTCCCTATGTCGTGCTGGTGGCGCTTCTGTGCCTGCTGGGCGCCGCCTTATTTTATTTCTATTACAAGCCGCCGCCGCCCGAAGTGACCGGCCCGCGCGACCGCACGACGCTCCTTCCCGCCTGTCAGAAAGGGAACGGTGTCGCCTGCGGCGAGATGGCGTTGCTGGAATATCTCGGGCAGGAACGGCTCGAGGATCTGCCCAACGGAACCACGCCCAACCCGAACAACGCCTTCGTCTACGCGCGGCTTTCCTGCGCCCGCGATTCGGCGTTCGGCTGTTACCTGATGTGGCGGCTGTGGACCGGAAAGAAATCGAACCTGCTGGATGCCGCCTCGGCCGAAGAGACGCTCAAAAAAGGCTGTTCGCTGGAGGGGAAACTGCTCTGTCTTCTCAAGGAGCGTTTCACGGGCAAACGGGATATCGCCGCCGCCGATCTACGTAAAGCGCTCACCGATGCGGCCGACGGCAAGGATCCGCCGCGTTACAGCAGGAACACCGAGGAACAACGGCTGTACACCCACTTTCTGGCGACCGAGCAATAACGGGAGGGCACCATGGACCGCACTTTCTTGATCAAAAAAGAGGACTGCGACCGTTTCGGACTGGTCCGCTACCGGCGTTATCTCGACTGGATACACGAGACCCGCGCCGCCTTCATGGAGGAACTCGGCGCAGGAGACGAACTGCTCGCCAGCAAGGGGATCGACATGGTGACGGTCAACCTCAATCTCCGGAACCTCGAGGCCTGCTGGCAGAACGAGGAGATCGAGATCATCGCGCAACTCAACAAGGTGATGGACCACGCCCTCTACTACACCTACACCGGCAGGAACCGCAAAAGCGGCGTCACCCTGTTCATCGCCCAGACCGAGATGTATCCGGTGTCGCACGAAGGACGGCTCATGAAACTGCCGCCCGAGATCGTCGACGCGCTCGCCTCCCGCGTGGGCTGACCGTCTACCCCGTGCGGACGCAGTTCCGCCCCTCCCCCTTCGCCCGGTAGAGCGCCGTATCGGCCGCCTGAATAAGCCCGTCAACACTCGCCGTCTCGATCCGGTCGAGACTCGCCACACCGAAACTGGCTGTCGAACGGATCGGCATTTCACCGTGCACGACCATGATATCGGCTATTTTCTGGCGCATCCGCTCGGCGATCATTACGGCATTCTCGATACCCGTTTCGGGAAGCAGTATCGCGATCTCCTCGCCGCCGTAGCGGCCGACAAAATCGTGGCTGCGCACCGTTTCGATGCAGGCGGCGCTTACCGCCCGTAAGACCGCGTCACCCGCCAGATGACCCCACTGATCGTTGACATTCTTGAAGTGATCGAGGTCGAGCAGGATAAGGGAGAGCGGCCGCTTGTGCCGCTTAGCGCGGCTCAGTTCCTTGTCGAACTGCTCCATGAGCGATCGCCGGTTATGCAGACCGGTCAGTCCGTCGAACACCGCTATCTGCTCGAGTCGCCGCATCAGAAGTTCCCGGTCGGTCACATCGCTGAGCATCAAGGTGCCGCCCACCTTTTTCCCGAAACGGTTCGTTATCGGCGCGAACCGGGCATAGAAGTAGCGCGTCGTTCGTCCGTCATTCAGTTCGATATCGACCCCCGGGACACCCTCAACGACCTGAGCCGCCAACATCGGAAAAACGGTCAGCACTTCGGCGACCGGCGCTCCAATCGGGGTCTTCGCGAGTATCGGCAGTATCGCGCTCGCCGCGGTATTGTAATCGACCAGCCGGTCGCGTATATCGAACACGATGACCGCCTCGGCGATGGCGTCGAATACCCGTTCCCGGGCGATAGGGACGAGGTCGAGCATCCCGAAACTGAATATGCCGGCCGAAAAGAAAATACCCGCAACGGCGATACCGAGCGGCGCCGTGTCAAGTCCCCACGGGGTTGTTCCGGAGAGGAACCAGAGATGCATCACCCACGGCACCAAAGCGCCGAGCAGCATGAACAGAGCCCGCCGGCGAGCCGAGGGGGCCGACGATTTCAGGAACAGTTCGACGACCAGCAGCAGTCCGATGATCGCCGCGGCGTTCACATAGCCCATCGCTATGTGGTACCAGAAACCGGGAACGAAGGTAAGCTGGCCGATGCCGCCCATCTGCGCGATCCCGACCGTTGCAAAAAAGAAGGCATGCCACTCATTGGTGGCATTGAACAGAATGGTCAGTATCGGCATGCCGATGAGGATGAATCGGACCCATCCGGCCGCCCAATGGTCCCGGCCGGTGTAGCGGAACGACAACAGTAACCAGAACGACGGCAAAGTACCGGCGCCCAGATATTCGATGATATTCCATATCCGTATCGTATCCAGCGTACCGCAGAATGCCTGCACCGCGTACCCAAAAGAATACAGGGCCGCGCTCGCCATCATCGCCATGAATGCCTGAGTGACCGGGAGCTTCCGCTTGGGCCATGCATAGATCACGAGGAACAGCGATAAAAGCGGCGCGACGAAATAGAGATGAGCCACCAGATAGGAATCCCAGGAGAACTCGCTCATCCCGCCCGTTCCGTGCCGACATCGAAGAAGCGGCGCACGCGGAAATCGTCGGTCCGCATCGCTTCGTCGAGCGTGCCGAGGAACGCGACCCCGCCGTCGGCCAGCATCAGCACTTTCTGGGCGCTCCGCCGTATCGACAGCAGTTCGTGCGTGACGGTGAAGAAGGTGATCCCCATCTGCTCGTTGAGCCGGATGAACAGCAGATCGAGTTCGCGGGTGGTCACCGGATCGAGTCCCGCCTGCGGTTCGTCGAAGAAAATGATCTCGGGGTCGAGCACCATCGCCCGGGCCAGCGCGCCGCGCTTCTTCATGCCGCCCGAGAGTTCCTGCGGTATCTTCTCGCGGTGTTCGTAGAGATTGACCATCGACAGCTTCTCGCCGGCGATGTCACGGGCGTCGGCGTCGGAGAAACGGGGAAAATGCATCTTTATCGGGAGCATCACATTCTCTTCGAGCGTCATCGAGTTGAGGAGCGCCGAACTCTGATACAGTATGCCGATACGCCGGTAGAAAGCGGTATCCTCCGGCAACGGATGTATGATCTCATCCCCCGCGAAGAATATCTTTCCCGCAGACGGCGGATTGAGCCCGACGATCGCTTTGAGGAGCGTCGATTTGCCGCATCCCGAGGTGCCGAGCACCACGAACCGCTCCCCCCGCCCGATGGTGAAATTCACCGCGGACAGGATCACCGTATCGCCGTACCCGACCGTCAGATTTTCGACCGCAAGCAGTGACATAGCGCCACCTCCCGCCGCCATTCTACACAGTTTGGATATTTTTGCCAATAATTGAGGGAGCGCCGCACATCAGCCACAAATAACTTGACCATCCGACCCGCATACTTATGATGCCTTCGATCTTTATTCGGGACGATGCCGGAACGCCCATGACCACACTGCACGAAGAGATCGGCAAGCGGAAGACCTTCGCGATCATCAGCCATCCCGACGCGGGAAAAACGACCCTCACCGAAAAACTCCTCCTCTTCGGCGGGCAGATACAGACCGCCGGCGCGGTCAAGTCGAACAAGATAACCAAATCGACCACCTCCGATTTCATGGCAATAGAGAAACAGCGCGGCATATCGGTGGCCACTTCGGTCATGAGCTTCGAATACCGCGACCTCAAGATAAACATCCTCGACACGCCGGGACACAAGGATTTCGCCGAAGACACCTACCGCACCCTCACCGCGGTCGACAGCGTCATTCTGGTCATCGACTCGGTCAAGGGGGTCGAGGCGCAGACCGAACGGCTGATGGAGGTGTGCCGAATGCGCAGAACGCCGGTCATCGTCTTCATCAACAAACTTGACCGCGAAGGTCAGGATCCCTTCGAACTGCTCGACGAGATCGAGGCGAAACTCGCCATCCGGGTCACGCCGCTTTCGTGGCCGATAAGCCGCGGCCGGACCTTCAAGGGGGTCTACAACCGCTTTGAGCACCGGCTGAATCTCTTCCGTCCCAACAGCGAACGGGTCGAGAAGGATATCGTGCAGATAGAGGACCTCGCCTCGCCGCTGCTGGACGAACAGATCGACACCTTCGCCGCGAAACTGCGCGAGGACATAACACTGATAGACGGCGTGTACGACCGGTTCGACACCGGGGCCTACCTGACGGGCGATATCGCGCCGGTCTTCTTCGGGAGCGCCGTCAACAACTTCGGCATCCGCGAACTGCTCGACGCCTTCTGCCGGATAGCGCCGGTGCCGCGGCCCCGTATGACCGACACCCGCCTGATCAACCCCGATGAGGCGGCATTCAGCGGCTTCGTGTTCAAGATACACGCCAATCTCGATCCCAAGCATCGCAACCGCATGGTCTTCGTCCGGGTGTGCTCCGGCACCTTTGAACGGAGCAAATACTACCACCATGTGCGGCTGGACAAGGAGCTTCGCTTCTCCGCGCCGGTCAGTTTCATCGGCCAGAAGAAAGAGACCATCGACGAAGCCTATCCGGGCGATGTGGTCGGGATATTCGATGTCGGGAACTTCAAGATCGGCGACACCCTGACCGAGGGGGAACGGTTCAATTTTCAGGGGATACCCGCCTTCAGCCCCGAGATATTCCGCCTGCTCACCAACAAGTCGTTCGAGAAGGTCAAACAACTCGAAAAGGGACTACAGCAACTCACCGACGAAGGGGTCGCGCAACTGTTCGTTCAGGATCAGGGACGCCGCAAGATCGTCGGCACCGTCGGCCAGCTCCAGTTCGAAGTGCTTCAGTACCGGCTGGAACATGAATACGGCGCGCTGTGCGAATTCGTCCCTTTGTCGTTCACCAAGGCCTGCTGGCTGACCGCGAAGGACCAGAAGAAACTCGACGAATTCTGCCGCTACCGCAGTACCGCGATCGCCACCGACAAAGACGGCAACATCGTTTTCTTCGCTGATTCCGATTATATGCTCAACCATCACCGCGCAGAAAATCCCGATATCGAGTTCCATACCACCTCCGAATTCAAACGCGCGGCGGGATGAGCCGGGGCAAAAGAACTTTGGGGTCAGGGCGTTTATAGTAAAGTTATTGACAAGCGCTTTTCTCTTTGGTAACTTTCCCTGAACCGCTGAACGGAGGTGTCCCATGGCCCGCCCCCTGCGCATCGCCTACCCCGGCGCCATCTACCATGTCATCAATCGCGGACACCGCCGCGACCCCATCTTCACCTGCGACGACGACCGCCGCGAATTCCTCCGCCGTCTGCTCCTCGCCGTCCGCAAATACCGCCTCATCCTCCACGGCTGGTGCCTCATGCCCAACCACTTCCACCTCCTCCTCGAAACGCCCGACGCGAACCTCAGCCGCGCGATGCATACCTTCCAGTCGAGTTACGCCAACTGGTTCCGCATCAAGTACCGCCTCGTCGGGAGCGTGTTCCAAGGCCGTTACAAAGCGGTGCTCGTCGAGAATACCGAATACCTCCTCATGCTCACCGCGTACATCCACCTCAACCCGGTGCGGGCGAAGATCGTCGACCGGCCGGAGAAGTTCGCGTGGAGTTCTCACCGCATCTATATCGGCACGGCGACCGATGAGATGACCACCACGGCGCGGGTGCTCGCCGAGGCGGGCGGCGTGGAGAACCTCATCGACATCATGTGGGATCAGGAACTCGAACCGGAGCAGGTCTACGGCAAGTATTCCATCGTCGGCGGCGAAGATTTCTTCTACGAGATGAAGGAGAAACTCGACACCGGCAAACTGCCCGACCGACAGGCGGTCCCCGATGTGCGCGGCCTCACTGCGGTCAAGCCCGAAGCGATAGCGGCGGCGGTCTGCGCGGTGACGGGGGCGACGAAGGATGAGTTGCATCACTCCCGTTCGCGCGCCGTAGCCCGGAAGATATTCTTTTACTTACTCAAGCACGATACGACGATGATGATCAAGGAAATCGCAACGATAGCGGGAATGAGCCGCGTGGGGATGAGTGGCGTCCTTTCCAAGTTCGAAAAGGTGCTGGCGGCCGATAGACGGTTGAGGCAGGTCATTGAGAAGGTGCGGCAATCGTACCGGCATTAACTATACAAGAAACGCCCTGACCCCTGATGACGAAATATTTTGACAGGTCGACACAAAAACCTATAATTCGGATTCGACAGAGAGGGTATAGGTTAACAGTTCAGGGAGCGGATCATGAGAGTGACTATTCTTTCCCTTGTCGCGCTGACGGCGATCCTCCTTCTCTCCATCCCCTCGTGTGGAGAAGATGAGGTGGAAGGTTGTCCCGCAGTGGGGCAGATCGACTGTAACGGGTCAATATTGCAGGAATGCACCGCCGTAGGGTGGCTCTTTCTTTCCGACTGCGCCGCGAACAATATGCGCTGTACCCGTCCACAAAGCGGGCCGGCCGCCTGCGTGCCCATGGTCTGCGGCGACGGCTATGTCGACACGCCTATCGGCGAAGTGTGCGACGGCGACTGGAAACCGTGCGTCGAGATAGATCCGAATCTCTACAGCAGCGGCGAAGTCATCTGCGCGTACGACTGCTCTCAATATATAACGAACGGCTGCGGACTCAAGGCCGATTGCGGTAACGGCGAAGTGGGAGTGGGCGAGGTTTGCGACGGTGGCCAGCGTTTGTGCAAAACGATCCTCAATGAGGACCAGCTTCCCCTTTATGAAGGCGGCGTGGCCGCATGTTTGAGCGACTGTTCCGGTTATGATAGTTCCACCTGTCTGTCTCCCTGTCCCGACGACAATAAGTTCTGTCTCCAACACAACGGCAGGAAATGGTCCAGTCTGGTCACAGCCGGCTCCTTAAACGAACTCGATACGCTCTGTCAGTCGATGGGCGGTCGTCTGCCGACCATATCGGAACTTCGCTCTATCATTCATTCTTGCCCCGTCCTCGAACCAGGCGGCGGCTGTCCCATCAGCGAAACCTGTACGACCGACGATTGCTGGACCACCGAATGTACCGAAGGGTGCTATGACGACGAGGGGCTCCTCGCCTCATTTTCGGCCTTCGGCGATTATGGAGATCTCCTATCGTCCACTTGGCGTAGCCAGACAGGCCACATCTGGGCAGTCTTTTTCCGGAGTTTTGTCGAAGGCGCCGAGGTTACTATAGGAGCCCAATCAACCTATGACCCGATGGGATTAGAAGCCCGCTGTACCCAGTGACCACTCTTTGTTTTTTGACATCCGCAGGGTAGGGAATTACATATGGCGTAACGAGTGTCGGTGCGCATTCTCGCAACTTCCCCCATTCTCGGGCGCCATTTTAACCGTATCGGCCAATTTTTGCAAATCATTCCCTCTTTTCATCATCAGGTATGCGGACCCGCTATCCTTGACTTTGGCCCGCCTTGCTTATAAGGTATTCCGTTAAAATGTTCGGGCGGTTAGACCATGAGCGAAAGCGGAACTCCCCATTTCAAGTCCATCAAACTCTATAACAACCTGAAATCAGAGGTTGATCGTCTTATCGATGCCCTTCTGACGCCGATGAACCGCGAACCGGAGGAGGATATCAACTTCCCGTTCGACATGTACATCGAGAACGACGAAGTGGTCATCGAGGTCGAGATGCCGGGGCTCGAAAAAGAGCAGGTCCACATCGAGGGGATCGACAAGTTCCTTGAGATAAGCGGCGAAAAAGACACCATAAAACGGAAATACAAGTGCTGTATCGGACTGGAGCGCACCAACGGGAAATACAAGAAACTCATCTACATCGAGCGCTCGGTCAATATGCAGGCCGCGACGGCCGAACTTGAGGACGGCGTTCTGACCATCCGTCTGCCGCTGGTCGAAGAGAAGCGCGGCAAGAAGATCATCAACATCGGCTGAGGACACCCATATGGAACAAGGAACTCCCCCCATCCGCCCCGACCAGATAAAGATACCGCCGCGCCTGCCGGTGCTTGCGCTCAAGGACTCGGTCCTCTTCCCCTTCATGATCATGCCGGTCTTCGTGAGCCGCGATTTCTCGATAGCGAGCGTCAATCAGGCGATATCGTCCGAACGGCTGCTGTTCGTGACGGCGCAGAAGAAACTCGAAGAGGAGGCGATCTCGCTCGAAACGGTCTACGAGGTCGGCTGTGTCGCGTCGATACTCAAGATGCAGAAGCTCTTCGACGGCCGCATCAAACTGCTCATTCAGGGCGTTCAGAAGGCGGAGATACAGGAGATCACGAAGGACCAGACCGAGAACTGTTACTACGCCTCCATCGAACCGATCATCGAGGTACAGTCGCCCGAGGCGACGGTGCGGATAGAGGCGCTGGTCAAAAATGTGCGCGACGGACTCGACAAACTCACCAACCTCGGCGACAAGAACTTCCCCCCCGACATCGTGGCGATCCTCAACAGCGTCACCGATCCGGCGCGTCTGGCCGAACTGGTGGTCAGCCACCTGTCGAACTCCATCGAGATATCGCAGCGGGTGCTCGAGGAGAACGATGTCCTCAGCAAACTGGCCATCGTCAACGAGTTCATCGAGAAGGAACTGTCGCTCCTCGAGATACAGAACGACATCCGGTCCAAGGCAAAAGAGCGGATGGGCAAGGCGCAGAAGGAGTACTTCCTCAAAGAGCAGATGAAGCAGATACAGAAGGAGTTGGGGACCGCCGACCCCTACAACTATGAACTCGAGGAGTACGCCCAGAAGATAAAGAACAAGAAATTCCCCGAAAATGTACGCGCCGAGGCCGATAAACAACTGACGCGGCTGCGCAGCATGAATCCGGCGGCCAGCGAGGTGGGCGTCATCAAGACCTATCTCGACACGCTCATCGAACTGCCGTGGGACGACCGCACCGAGGACAACAAGGACCTCAACAAGGCGCAGACGGTGCTCGAAGAGGACCATTACGGCCTTGAGGATATCAAAGAACGGATCCTTGAATTCCTCGCGGTGCGGCAGGTGAAGGGAAACACCAAATCGCCCATCCTCTGCTTCATCGGCCCGCCCGGCGTCGGCAAGACCTCGCTCGGGAAATCGATAGCGCGGGCGCTCGGCCGGAAATTCTACCGGATGAGCCTCGGCGGCATGCATGACGAAGCGGAGATACGCGGTCATCGCAGGACCTATGTCGGCGCGATGCCGGGCAAGATACTCGAAGGGATCAAGAACTGCGGCACCGTCAATCCGGTCTTCATGCTCGACGAGATAGACAAGGTCGGCAAGGATTGGCGCGGCGACCCGTCGTCGGCGCTCCTCGAGGTGCTCGACCCGGAACAGAACTTCTCGTTCGCCGACAACTACCTCGGCCTTCCCTTCAACCTTTCCGAGGTCTTCTTCATCGCCACCGCGAACTGGGAGGAGACCATCCCGGCGCCGCTCAAGGACCGGATGGAGACCATCACGCTGGCCGGCTACACCGATCTCGAGAAGATACAGATCGCGCATCGCTACCTCATCCCGCGCCAACTCGAGAACAACGGACTCACGGCCGACGATCTCAAATTCTCAGACGGGTCGATACTTTTCCTCATCCGCCGCTACACCCGCGAGGCGGGGGTCCGGGAACTGGAACGGAAGATCGGCAGTCTCTGCCGCAAGTCGATCACCCTCAAGACCAGCGGCAAAAAACCGCCGAAAAAGGTCACCCCCGAACTCATCGAGAAATATCTCAAACTCCCCCCCTTCCCCGAAGAGGAGTTCGTGAAAGAGGAGCGGGTCGGCGTGGCGACCGGCCTCGCGTGGACCATGCACGGCGGCACGACGCTCAAGATCGAGGTCAACGGCATGGAGGGTACCGGTCAACTCATCCTCACCGGACACCTCGGCGATGTGATGAAGGAGTCGGCCCGCATCGCTCTGTCCTACATCAAGAGCAACCGCGCCGAATTCGGCCTGCCCAAGGATTTTTCGCTCGAGAAGCGGGATATCCACATCCACTTCCCGGCGGGCGCGGTGCCCAAGGACGGCCCCTCGGCCGGCATCACGATAACGACCGCCCTCCTGTCGCTCTTCCTCAAAAAGACGGTCAACCCGGCCATCGGGATGACCGGCGAGATAAGCCTGACCGGTAAGGTGCTCCCCATCGGCGGGCTCAAGGAAAAGATGCTGGCGGCCAAACGCAACGGACTGACCGCCGTCATCGTACCGCAGGACAATCAACCGCTCTACGACAGCATCCCCGCCGAAATACGCGACGGCATCGGGGTCACCTTCGTCTCCGATTACCGCGAGGTCTTCAAAAAACTCTTTAAGCGTTGACCCATGCTCGACAACCGCGAATGGGCCATCATCCGTGAACTGATGCCGCTCGACGATCCCGCGCATCCCTTCATCGGCGACGACTGCGCCGTGTGGCGCGAAAAAGGACTGCTCGTCACCACCGACCACATGGCCGAAGGGGTCCATTTCGACCTTTCCTTCATGCCGCCCGACGCCGTCGGCTGGCGGCTCATGGCGGCCAATGCGAGCGACATTCTCGCGATGGGATCGCGGCCGAGCCACTTCACGCTCAACCTTGCCTTCCCCGCCGACCGGCAGGAGGCGGCGCGCGGCATCATCGCCGGCATCACTCGCTTCGCCAAAACGCACGGGCTGACCTGCATCGGCGGCGACACCACCGGCGGGACCACGTTCTTCATCGGCGCGACGATGTTCGGCACGCCGCCCGAAAGAGCGCTCCTCCGTTCCGGCGCCCGTCCCGGCGACCGGATATATATCGCCGGCGAACCGGGGCTATCGAAGGCGGGCCTGCTGCGCCTGCAACGCGGGCTGAACGACGATAACGCGGCAAAACAGCGGTTCCTCTATCCCGATCCCTTCACCCATGCGCCGCTCACCGGCACCCTGAACGCCGCGATAGACCTGAGCGATTCGCTCGTGACGGAACTCACGCTCCTTGCCAACGCAAGCGATGTCTCGATGGAACTGGCGGCCGAACGGATACCGCTCCACCCGCTGGTCGCTCAGACGGCCCGCGAACTGGGCCTACCGCTTACCGACCTTCTGCTCACCGGCGGCGAGGAGTTCTTTCTGATAGTTACCGCCCCCGGCGCGCTGCCGGGATGGCATGAGATAGGTCTGGTCACCGAACGGAGAACCGATGCGCTTACGATCCGCGACAACGGCGTGCCTGTTGATCCTGCTCGCCTCCCTGTGTGGGACCATTTCGGCCGCTGAGCCCTTCTGCGGCTACACCGAGAAGGCGACCGTCGCCCTCAAGACGACCGGCGGAAGCACCCTATCGTTTCGCGCCGGCATCGCCGACACCACGCCGCTTCACCGTAAAGGGCTCATGGATTGCCCCTCCCTGCCGAAAGGCCGCGGGCTGTTCTTCATCTTCCCCGACCTCTCGGAACGGTTCTTCTGGATGCACCATACGAACATGCCGCTCGCGATCGTCTATATCGGCGACGATATGAAGGTCGTTTCGGTGCAACGGGGCGAACCGGGGTCCGAGCGTTCACTGCCGAGCGGCAGACCGGTCCGCTACGTACTGGAGATAAACTGGTCGGAAGGAACGGGCGTCAAGCCCGGAGACACGGTGAAGGTGTCGTTCGACTAGGCGCCCTTCTCGAGTTTCTCGAGCGCTTCGGAAAGTTTCAGATAGCCGGTGAGCCCGACGAAGGTCTCGACCGGTTTCCCTTTGTTGAAAAAGACCAGTGTCGGGACCGCCCGCACCTTGAGCGGGACCAATACCTTGCCGTTCGTGTCGGCCGCGGTATTGAAGGCGCCGACCCGCACCCGCCCCTGATAATCGGTGGCGAACTTGGTCACCGTCTTGGCCATCTGGCGGCACGGCATGCAGGTGTTCGAGTAGAAATCGACCAGCACCGGCACGGGCGAGTTCTGTATCGACGCAGTGAAATTATCCGGATTTAATTCAACCGGTATAATATGACGTTTCGGCTTCACGGCATCCCAAATAGCGGCAAAAAAACTCATCTCATCATGACGATAAGTATCAGTGCGCACCCGCCCG
>CALMRE010000168.1 GCA_937871295.1 uncultured bacterium
CTTGGTGCGCAGCGTGCGCTGCATGACCCGCTATCGATTCGGAATTCACTCAGTCTGGGAACTCGTCCTTCCTCCTCAGACAGTACAGATTACCCTTCGGGTCGCATCCTCCAATGGGGGGCCTGCGGGACTCATCGCGGGCGGCCACCAATGGCGCTCGAATTCGCGACTCGGGAAAAGTTCTTCCGGCTGTTTGAGGCAAGTTGAGATGCTGTTCCTTATAACATCTTAATATTAATGGATACTTCACGAAGCAATGGGTAAAACTCAGGAAACCCCAAGAAAGGGCGAGTTTCCATGCTCAACAAACCGTGTTATGGTATCAAGACGATGCCGTCACGCCGTCCAAAAAAATGGAACGATGACGATCAATGATCAAGTTATTCTGAACTGCGCGTGTTTAATCCTGAGTCTCCGGACTACCACGGGGGTCTTTGAGGATCTTAGCCCAACTTCATGGCCTCAGCAATAAAGCTAAACAGAATCAACCACTTACACGCAGCACATATCACATTTAGGCACTACGGATTTTAGAGGATGGTTTTTACGGTCTTCCCGGGGTAATGGGAAAGATGAAGGGCATCGTATATTTTCGTGTGAAAGGGTTCCGGCCGTGTTGACTTCCGGATGTGAATCACCCTGCCGTCTTCCCGTTTCATGGTAGTGGTCATGCGAACATGGGTGGACAGGGCCTCCCTGATCGTTGACCAGCGCTCGTTAATCCCTTTGCCTTTCAGTGCGTACCTGATGGCCTGCACAATGTGATAGGCAATGACGGTAAGGAAGAGATGTCCGTCAGCGCGTCGCTCTTTCTGGTGGTGGACAGGGCGTAAGCCGAGTTCCGACTTCATGCTCCTGAAGGCGTCTTCGATATCCGTAAGGAGGGAAAAGATGTCGAAGAACTCCTGCTCCGTAAGGTCGAGGCGGTTGGAACGAAGCACATAGATGCCGGGATGATGGTCTTCTCTTTTCCGCTCCCAGGCGACGGAGGTCGCCAGGCCGTCGGTGTTGGTTGCCGTGATTGCATAACGCCGGGCAATCCTCTTGTACCGTTCTTTGAGACGGCCGATCTTCTCGACGACTTTGTCATAGCGCTTGGTCCCGTGTTTTTTCGTAAGAGCAGCATGCACCTTCGCGAGTTCCTCCTCGAATCGTTGTTCAAAGCGGTTCCTAATGCCGGTTTCTTTGATCTCCTTGTCGGTGGAATGACAGTAGAGGATTGCCTCATCAGTACGGATGATGCCTCCACGGATGCACCTGCGATGGTCTTCCCGGACGGCGACCATTGCCGGGAGGGCATCGGTCTTCCTGGTGCGGGAGACCACAAGGTAGTCGTAGCGATCCTTCAGCCAGGCAATGTTTGCTTCCGTGGCGATCCCTGCATCGACCACAATGAGGGGCTTTGCCTGACCGGGGGAGGCAAGAGAGGCAATCATTGTTTCCAGGGTGCCGGGTTCGCTCACGTTGCCGGGGAATACTTCTGTCTTCTTGGGAAACCCGTCGGCATCGAGCACCAGCCCCAGGGTGACCAGAAGACAGTCGTTCCTTTTTTCTTTGGAATTGCCGAAGTGCGCCTTGTCGTTGTATTTCCCCGAACCTTCAAAGAAGGTGTTGGTGAGATCATAGAGGATGATCCGCTCGGTGAGATCGAAGAGGCTCGATTCCTTTGATCGCAGGTGATCCTCGATCGCCTTCTTATGGGTGAGCAGCATATCCGCCGCTTTATAGACCCGATCCTGGGAGAGGGGGGTGAAATCAGTGTCCAGAAGATCTCCCATGGCACTTTTCTTCTGAAGCCATCGATGGGCGGCTCTCTCCGAAGACGGGTTGATCAACTTTGCGGCGATGACCCCTATCGCTGCATCACGAGCGGGCCGCGTGAATCCGAGGGCGTCCAGAAGATCGGGGAGGCCCACTGTCTTCATCGTCTCATAGACCACATGTTCCGCTCCCACGGAGCGGACATCGTGATGGTCCATGGTGTCCACATCCACGGTATGGTAATCGGGAGACTGCTTCTTCTCCTCGCTTCCCCGATAGGAGACAATGCGCCCTGCATAGACCGAAGCGAGTTCTTCGATGTCTGCCGGATAGGGAACAAAAGAGTCCTGGCCGGTGGCGATCTGTTCGATGCGGTTGGCGAGATCCTTCCACTTGTCTTCAGGAACGGCGAAGTCGGCGCCGAGATTGAGCACCATCCGCTGTCGCGGTCCCCTCTCGGTCCTCACGGATTCGATGAGTTTGAAGGTATGGTAGACAGTCTTATTCTTCTTATCCGTATGGAAGACCTTCCGGATGAACATACAGAATACTACCGCGATGTACCGAGAAAGTCAATAGTATGATACACTATTTTGGTACTACAACTGCTTCTCTGACTGCTCTCTCATCGTAACTATATGATACTATTGACTATTAAAATTTGCCCCAGATCACAATAGCGGAAAATTGCCCTGAAACAGGGCTGAAACCATGAAGTTGGGTTAAGGTTCTTCCGCTTGAAGGATACTTTTTTACTTGAAAAACATGTGGACATACAACGACCCTATGGAGAGAAACGACCAAGTATCTCTATCGGAGGGGAAGCATGTCCACAAGCCTGTTGTACC
>CALMRE010000169.1 GCA_937871295.1 uncultured bacterium
TCATGCACAGTTATACTCCTTTTCCTGTGTCTGAAAAGTCGGGGCCATTATAAAGCGAACCAATCGATATGCCATATCGGAACGGTATTCTTCACGGCATGGATTTGGGATATGATAACCCCGTCGTCACCGCCAAGTGCTGGTGCTTTCTCTTTGTCATCCGTGACTGGATATTGTCCAAAAAAAGTGAGCCGGAAAGAAAAGAAATATTCCAAAAGGAAACACGAAGCCCTTCTTGGGGAGAACTGTCGGCAAAACATCTCGCAATAACCCAGATGCAAAAAGCGATCGATGCTTGGAAAGCTCGAAGCATAAGCACAGAATATCTTCAAGCAATTCAAAATCCGGCCGCAGTTGAAAAAGGTTCTCCCGAGGCTGTTGTTCTTGAATTTCTGACCTTCTGGAAGAAACGCAATTACGGCAAGATGGCTGAACTGCTCCAAGAGAAGAAGGCCAAAAACCTGCAAACATCTGTGCGAGAGGTCCGACAACAGTTTGAGAACTATATGGTCAAGGATTATTCGATTAAGCGGATAGTTGATGCGGCTCCGGCTATTGCCCAAATTGATGTTGAGGTTAGTCTTTCTAGTGACAGCATTTCCGTTCCGCGTTGGACTTTCCGTTTGATACGCGAAAATGAGAAAGGTGAAACAGTGTCAGCGAATCTAGCCGGAGGACAATGGCGTTTCGTATGGGTTCTTCCGAGCAAGGAGGAACCTCCGGCCAGCGAATAGGAACTTGGTTCGTATAGATTTTCTCAACTTTCCCTTCCCTCGATTGCCACTAGCAACTAATTATTTCGAATACTTGTCCTTGAAATAGTATCCTTCGTTCCTATAGCCATAGCGTTGTTCCCTGTGTAGGGGGAGCAGGTGGTTGATTTTTCAAGGAGGTGTTTTCATGTCGAACGATGGAAAGATGACTTTGAAGGAAGCTGCTCGGATCCAGTCCGCCACAGCCAAGGCGAACAAGGGCAAGGTGCCCAAAGGCAGCTTTGCGGCACGGGCGATGTCGGCCGCGGCGAAGAATGAGAGCTCTGAGACGAAGGATTCGTCGTCGGGGTCAGATAAAAAGAACGACAAGAAGTAAGGGAGGGGAAGATGGCATTATACAAAGACGGCACCCGTCTCTATTTGGACACATCCTCTGTTTTTGATCAGATTTGCTCTCCCGGAACACCCGTCCCCGCCTCCGGCATCTATCGTTGTGTCGGCTGTGGCAAAGAAGTGGCCGCGAATCAAGGCAATCCCTTGCCAACTCAAAACCATGCCCAACACGATCCTCGCGTGCACGGGCCTATTCGCTGGCAGCTTCTTGTTTATGCTCAGTGATCGACCTACTTCCAGAACTGAGCGAATATCTGGACAACACCTACAACACCGGTCACAATAAGCGCTATTTTGGCCAAATACAGGGAGTTGTTGGCTTGTTTCTGAGCTTCTTTTGAGAAATCCAACGAATGTTTGAGTTCAAGGTAGTCCAGATAAGCCATGCAGCCACCATAACTAATAATATAGCGATTATTTTTGTGATCATAAGCGGCATCTTCCATCGAAATACCAACTATCGGTAAGGCGTTGACAAAAGTTCGGTCATCTTGCAGTTTCGGGTTTTGGTACATGCGATAACTCAGCAATGCGACTGCCTTAAAAATGGTATCCATGGCTACCTTATCATTTTCACCTTTTATAACTTTTATGTTTTCCATCACCTCTTTGTATGTAAAGCCAGCAGAACAATCTATATATTCACGAAACAAACGAATATAGATGTTGTCTTCGGGAAGCACGTTCATGGATTTCATAATATCCCTCTATTATCCTCTGTTTTTATTCTTTGAGGACCGCAGCTTCATCTTCTTTCTTCTTTCTTCTTTTTCTCTCTATAATATTCATAAACATATTTTTCATATTCTTCCCTGATCATATAGCGTTCTCTACCCGCCTCAACTGTTCTTTTCAAAATACCTATCGATTCGAGAACTACTATATTCGCCTTATATTTTTCTATTTTGTTCGGTCTATTGCATAATGTCAATAATACATTGGTTCCATTTGTACAATGCATCAAAAGATATTCCGCATCTTCTTTGAGTTCAGAGAGGTCTTGTTCTATTCCAGATTTCTTGCTATCAATATAATTCCTGACCGCCATGATTTTATAGTCAAACGGTATTTCATAATAAAACAAGGTATCTATAAAGTCCTGATCAAACCCCAACGATGTCAGAATGCAGATGTCAATGAGCTTTTTCATCTGGTCCGTCAATTCAATCATTTCAATTAAAGTCAATCGCTCTTGATCTTTCTTCTCTTCAAAATGTGTGAGATAATGCCTTTCATCCGCAATTCTCTTACAAAAATCTTGAACTGCGCGATCAGAGAACAATTCTATGTTATATCTGTATTTCCCGGTAATTTCTTGCAGCCTATCTTGCAGCGTAAGCTCGTCGGCGTGCTTTAACTTGCCCTTTACCCATCGTTTAATCTTGCTTTCCCTTATCTCTCTTACAATAAGCTGACATCTTCTTTCAAATTCTTCTTTCGGAATCGCTTTCCGTTCACTTGTTTTCCTATGGTACACCTCCAGACAGCGTACATACTCCAGAAATCCACGCTCGACAAATCCCAAGGGTATGTATTTCTCGGCAATGTAGTTGTTCGTGAAAGGAGAAAGAGGACCCAATGATAGTTCCATCCATTTTTCAAGAAATTCCGGGGCCTGATC
Organism: uncultured bacterium; assembly: GCA_937871295.1. Lineage (GTDB taxonomy): Bacteria > UBP6 > UBA1177 > UBA1177 > JAKLFG01 > CALMRE01. Next base: position 2,728 of record CALMRE010000169.1, read on the forward strand.
ACGGGTGTCCGTTAATTGGAACAGCAAGCGAGGACGGAGTTTCTCTCTTGTCAAATGACTCTTGACATGTTGTTTGAGATATATCTCAATCGGTGCTTTTCCTGTCACAGAGGAGTAGCCTATCATCTCGCTTGAATACACCGGTCTGTCAGCAGTAAAAGTCAACATGTTCATCAATGCGCGTGTCAGCCTTTCAACACTCGACAAGATTACTTCTTCTTCAAAGTCGAGACGAAAATATACTTTCTGCTGAAACTCTTGTTTACGATCGGGCCCTCCCGTTGTTGTCTGGATCAGTTTGAAGACCAAAGAATAGGTGCAGCCGTCCCATTTGCACAGTATTATATCTTCCGGTTTTTTATAGAAGATGGCTGATTCATTCGGTCTCAACGCCACATCGTTACGATGGGTGAAACCATCGATGTTGACCCATTGACTCAGTATTTCAGACTGAAATTCTATCCGGGAGAAATGCGGGATGTCTTCAAAATGGACTCCTCGAAACATGTATTCGCTTTCGTATTCATCGTTAGAAGAACCCGGCCATTGCATATAACAATCATAAAGCGTTATTTTCTCTTTGTTGTCGGTTAAGCCTAAGATGATGTCGGTTTCATTCGGCATTACATTCCCACAAGAATCCAATGTTAAGCGTGGGCCTTCTTCTTCCGAGAAATGTAATTCGCCCCTGATCTTTTGATCTTTCTTTCCGGGAAGCCACCAATCTCCTTTGACGACGAGGGCTCTCATGTATTACCGTTTTCTCGGATAAGGTCTTCTTGTGGTTTATAGCTCATCCCCCCCGAGTCCCTCCCTTTCGGCTTCCATAGGAAAGTATAAGACTCTCCAGATCAGAAATCAAAATTATTGTGTTAGTGGAGAATCGGTTAGCGAGATCACTTTACGCGCATGCTGCTTGCCACTAGCAACTAATTATTTCGAATACTTGCCCTTGAAATAGCTTCCTTCGTTCCTATAGCCATAGCGTTGTTCCCTGTGTAGGGGGAGCAGGTGATTGTTTGTTCACGGAGAGTTCCAAATGACGAAACTGGCACACATGACATCGAAGGACGCGGCACGGATCCAATCCGCAACGGCCAAGAAGCATCAAGGCAAGGTGCTCAAAGGTAGTTTCGCGGCGCGGGCTATGTCGGCCGCGGCGAAGAACGAGAATCCCGAGACGAAGGATTCGTCATCGGGGTCGGACAAAAAGAACGACAAGAAGTAAGGGGAGGGGAAGATGTCCGGAGAAAGAGACACCTATCGCTATCACTTGAAAGTAGGAAATGTCAGAGTTCACGGTGGCATTACCGATGATCTTGCCCGCAGAGAAATCCAACACCAGAATTCTGGCAAATACACGATGCATAACGGAGAGCGTCTTTACTGGAAAGACGCCCACATTGTGCAAGTTGGTCCCGCTGTTACCAGAGAATCCGCTCTTGAATGGGAACGAGAAAACGGGTTTGCTGCAAATCAGGATTAGGCCGCTAAATCCTCAGAGAAGACCTGAAGGAGAACCCAGGTTCAATGTTTTCATGTAAGTAATCTTACCGTCCCTTCTTCACCATCCCCGCGAGGGTGGGATGCTTCTTGATAAGCCCGAGTAGGGGGAGATAGGGTAATTCCAGCATCTCAGCGATAGTCTTGACCGAGAATCGGTTGACGAGGTACTTGCGAATGGTGAGTATCTGGTCGTTGAATTGTTGCTGGATGGGGCTCACTTTCTTTTTGCGTGCCGGCGGACGGCCCGGTTTTTTCTTCTTCAACTTGGGGCGACCGACTTTCTTTTTGGGCGGTCTGTCCGCCTTCTTCTTGGGAGGACGACCTCTCTTTTTCTTGGCGGGACGGCCGCGTTTCTTCTTGGCCGGTCTGCCGGGTTTTCGGCCGGGGGTTTTCTTCTCGGGGACAAGGAGCAGGGCGAAGAGAGAGAAGAGGGTGGTCCCTTCCTCGGAGATCCCCTTCAGGACAACCCCCTCGGCGATGAGGTGGACGACGATCTTCTTCTTCATAAGCTCGGCGAGGAACGCTATCCGGTCCTGCGTATCGGTTCCCAGATGCTCCTTGCCGGGAAAGATGAGCGTGTCGCCGTTTTTCAGATTCTCGACCGCCGCGGCGAGCGCCGCTCTTTTCTTCCACGACTTCTTCAGGGAGTAGGTGTCTTCGACGATCTCGGGGGCAAGCCCGTTCGCTGCCGCGTACCCGGATAGAACGGCGCGCTGTTTCTCGTCGGGTCTGCCGACCCGGTTCTTTGTGACATAGGCGATGATCTTTGACATGAAGGCCTCTATCGGTTGTTGATGCGATTAAGAAGTTCTTTTCCGGCTTTGAAGTAGGGGACCCGGACCGGCGCGGCCGTTATTTCCGCCCCAGTTTTTGGATTCCGGCTTTTACGCGCTCCGTAGTGGCGCACCGTGAAGTTGCCAAAGCCACGGATGGCTATCCGCTCCTCGCGTAGTAGCGCCTGAACGAATGCCTCGAACATGAGGTTGACAAAATCATCGGCGTCGAGGTAACTGACTCCGCCTTTTTTGGCGAGCGCCCTGACGATGTCGGTCTTGTGCAATTATGTTATCTCCCAGAGATCGGGACATATTAGAAAGAATTGAGGGAAAGAGTCAAGTTCTATGGGGTGGGCAGGGGTGGTCAATTGGTCCGAGATATCCGGTCAAACGGGGAGCCCTGTTCTGTCGCGGCATTCATATTTACCGTTCCTGTCTCCATTTCGCAAACGCTTCTTCGGTGGTTGCAACTCTCAGTTGTTCGTATGCCGTGAAGTAAGCTTTTCTGGTGGCCTCTTTTCTTTTTTCATCATCGCCTTTGCCCGTATCGAAATCACCCCATGCCCATATATTGGGCTCGATAAAGCGGGCATCGCCTTCCGCGAACAACAGGAATATCTCCGGGTCTTCCGTGGCGGGAGAGAATTGGCCTGCATAAAAAGAACCGATCTCATCAAGGATTGTTTCGGCGACATCGCGACGGTACAACGCATTTTTATTGTGCGCAGGCACGCTGAGCGTTGCGAGCGCTGCGGTTATTTCTTCAAGAAGGCGATAGTGGTCCTCTATCTCTATGTGGTCGACATCGGATTCGCGGCATTCATCGTCCCACTCGGTGGAATCGCCGGCCCTTTGACAATGTTGCCGCCAGATACCGAATTCAAGTTTATCAAAAGAGTGGAGGTCTATGAACGAGGCACAATTCTCCACGAGGGATCTTGCCTCCGCGTCCACCTTATCGGATTGAGTAGGCCAATCCGATTGAGGATCATCTTCGGTTTCAAGAACTTTTCCCGTCTCATCCACCAGAACATACGGGATATTGTCTTCACAGTTCACTACCGCATGCGCGAACGAAAGGTTTCTCCTGAATTCTATTTCCTCCTTGATCTTGCGGGCAATCTGTTGCGGGATGTCTTTCGTGTCGATGGGCGCCGGCAGTGCCTGACCGCCCAGTGATTTGGGAATACGCGACCAGTCGATTACGGTAAAGGCCTTGGATGGCATGTGGATATCTCCCTGTAAATGAATAAAACAGCCGATTATATCCTACCGGATAGGGGATGCAATTTCTTTCGCCTCGGTCGACTCCTTCCGCTCCCACGCAAAGATCAGGGTAGTAGGGGAGTATGGCGGAACGACCGTGCCCTAAACCGGTCGGACAGGGATAAGAAAAAGAGAGGGTGGCCAGTTCGACCGGAATACCCGGCCAGTTTGCTCCAGAATCTTCCTGCGACATAAACGGGAGGGAATGCTTCTTCTTTTTTTGACGCAGGCCAAAGAAAAAGATAGGCTTCCGGTCGAGTGTGCGTAACGAACCCGGGGAAACGAGATCGAACCATAGCACAGCGGGGAAACGGAGATGAAACAGTTCAAGAAGAAAAAGGCCGGATCACCAACTCTCCCGCGAGACGAGATATCTCTTTCCCTGTGGCGGCGGATCTATGCCGCCATTGAACGGTACCTTGCGTACAAGCCGTGGCTTTTCATGACCGACAACATGGTTTTCGGCGTGCGTTCTTCGAGCGGCGCGGATCTGTATTGCATCGTACTCGGCAATGCCGGTGTGGATTTTTCCTTCATTGTTTTTCGAGGGGCGCGCGGATTCGAGGGCTACCGCAGGATCTTTACCGAACGAGAGGATATCGACCATTCTCTGGCGCAGGAAACGGATTATATCATGCTCTCGTTCGAAAATGCCCGAGCGATACCGGCTCAAAAGAAACTGATGAAGGATCTGGGTTTTTCTTTTCCCGGTCTGAAGGGATATCCAACCTTGACCGAGGTTGAACCGGGCCTCGCTACTTGGCCGGTAGCGGACACCGCTTCTCTTTTGTCGGCCGCCGAAGCGTTGGAGCAGGCGTTGGTGGTATGCGAACGGGCCCAAAAGGACCGCGGCTACTTCGCGTTGCTCAATGTGACACGACATGAAAAGATACCGACCCGATCGGCGGAAGTGAAGAAAGACAACGAAGTGGTGTGGCATGACGAACTCTTGCCGGCGCCGATATTCCATGGTCTCTGGGGGGAACAGTCCTTTGTCATCGACGAAGTAGCCGTCAAACGCTTAAAGAAGATGAATCTGCCCCGGAGCGGTACATGGGAGATAGATTATCATTTCTCCCCGGGGTTGATACAGTCCGATCCAAACATACGACCATATGCTCCCGTGGGGGTCGTTATCTGCGATGCCGACACCGCGATGGTACCGAAACTTGAATTGATCGATCGGGAGGAAGAACTCTTTTCCATGATGTTCTCCGTGCTGGTCCAAACCGCCGAGGAGGTCAAGCGTATGCCGGCGGTTTTGAAATATCGCCGGAAGGACTTGTCGCCGCTCATGCGGAGAATAGGGGATGTCTTGGAGGTGAAGATCGTTCAAGAAACACGATTGCCCACCGTTCTTTCGCTTATCAATGCCTTTTACAAAGAGATGTGAGTTTGCCCGGAAGAAGTGATCAATCTCCGACCCATCATTCTGTGTTTTTTGACTTGAGTGGGGTGGGGGATACAATATCTTGTCTGTGATGGATAACATCGACGCGAAAGGGGAACACGATGAGCATTACGAAGGTTGAGTTGGCGACGCTGGTTTACGAGCACATGCATATCGACAAGAAGCAGGCGGCCGAGTTGGTCGACCTGTTCTTCGAGGAGATCAAAGAGGGGCTGTTGAAAGACGACGATCTCCAGATATCGGGTTTCGGCAAACTTGAGATCAAGCAGAAGCGGGCGCGCCGCGGCCGTAATCCTCATACCGGCACGGACATGACCATCGACGCGCGGAAGATCGTGAGCTTCAAGCACAGCATGGTGTTGAAGGAACGGTTGAACAGCGGAAAGGGATAGTCGCATTTTTCATAAACAAAGATTCTTGACATCCTCTTGACATTGATAGTTTTTCCGGCTATAAACCAGTTAGTGTAAAAGTTTTTACGCTAATGGAGGGATCATGAAAAAACAACCTTGGGGGTTCTACGGCAGAAAGGAGGAGTTGACTCAGTTGCGAAGCATCCTCCAGCGGAAGCGTTGGTTTTTCCTGAAGGTCGCCGGCAGACGGCGGATCGGGAAAACCAGTTTGGTACAGGAAGCGCGTGCTTTCGACGACAAGCGTCCCTTGGTCTATATTCAGATCCCCGATTCCGATCCGAGCGGGGTGCTTTCCACCGCGCGTGAGTTCTACGATATGTTCGGCATCAAGAAGTTCGACCTCAAGGATCTCCGTTCTTTCGCGGCAAGTATCGGGACGCTCATCGAAGAGGGGAATATCGTCGCGATCGATGAGTTCCAGTATTTTCATCGACAGGCTCTTTCCGAGTTCGCTTCTCATCTCCAATACGAGGTCGACCGGATAGCGAGACGGGCGGACAAGGTAAAGGGAGGGCTCATCGTATTGGGTTCCATCCATACGGAAATGGCCGCTCTGCTCGAAGATCGCGGCGCCCCGTTATTTAACCGGATCACCGATGAGATGGAGTTGCCTCATCTCGACATCGCTTCGATCATGGAGATACTTAGAACACACGCCGACACCACACCGGAACGACTTCTGTTCCTGTGGAATTTGTTCGAGGGGATACCCAAGTTCTATCGCGACTGTTACGAACAGGATACTTTGGCCGCAACAAGAAGCGATCTGCTGAAGAAGATGTTCTTCACGAGCTCTTCTCCTTTACGAAACGAAGCGGAGAACTGGTTTCTGCGAGAGTTGCATGGCCGCTACGACCTTGTCTTGAAATATGTCGCGGCGCATCCCGGAAGTTCTCACAGCGACCTTATGGCGCATCTCCTTACGACAGGATCGGGCTCCGACAAGCAGATAGCCGGGTATATCAAGGTGCTCCGGGACCGCTACCGGATGATAGAGCGTCTGCAACCAATATTCGCCAAGGAGAAGGAGCGGAACGGCCGTTTCTATGTGCGGGACAATTTCCTTCGCTCATGGTTGGCCGCGCTTTCGGTTCCGGTGGCATCCACCAATTTCAAGCCGCTCGATCCGTTGGTGGAGGAGGCTGACCGGCGTCTTGCGGAAACTGAAGGGCATGGGCTCGAACGCTTGGCGCACACCCTCTATGAGGAGCGCAGCAGAAAAGCGGTAGGTGACTTTTCCCTCACCAAGAATATCTCGGGCTACTGGGACAAAGCAGGCACCGAAATAGACCTTATCGCCTTGAATGAAGACGACAAGGTCATTCGTTTCGGTTCGTGCAAGCGAGATGCCGGCAAATTGATCGGGGGGCTGTCTCTTTTCGACGGGCATATAGAGCGTTTCCTCGAAAGGAAGCAAGGCGAGTTCGGTTCTTGGAAAAAAGAGAAGGTGGCGATCTCTCCTCGCTTGGATGCGGGACATCGGAAGGCTATCGAGCGAAAGGGATATATTCCTCAAGATCTGAACGATCTATCCGCCGGACTCAAGTGAAAATCCGACCTCCACAAATGCCCCAGGCGGGGCGAATGGGATCGGGTCAAGGCCTAGCAATTCTGAACAAGCCTAATAATATCAAGTAGTTACTTCGTATAATCGCCATTATGTCAACTTGAATGGATGTTTATGTTTGGGTTGAGAAAATCTAAAGATCTCGAACGCAACGAGCACTACTTGTCTGATTTCGATTCCACTCTCTTGCCCATGCTCGATTATAGTATACAACCCAAGCGTAAGGATCATGATCATATACCAGAGAAGAAGACCATAGTTGAAGATTGCAATTATCCCAAACCCCCGGTTCGCAATATAAACCGTCTTCATCTGGGCCTAGTCCCGTTGCGCAATTACAGGTGCCATCACCACAGGATTGCGACAAGCATGTATCGTTGACTTCACAGTCATAGTTGTTTTCGGGATACGATGTATAAAAACACCCTTCAATGATCATGCGTAATTCCGATATGGTAGGAAGCCGCCAGTCATACCAGCCGTTCAGCCCCAAGTTCTCGCAATAAGTGATGGCGGCATATTGAGTGATAACATCTGAATTGCCCTTCTGCCACATCAGGCCCCTAAAGTTATCGATCACGGCATCGCCTTGGATGACATAACGGTTGTCGCTGTCGGGAAACTCATCAGGGATATCGGCATCGGTCGGTTCGTCCGGCTCCTCAACGGCATCGAGGTCGTTACCGTCAGGTTGCACGATATCACTCTCGGTGGCAGGCAGGTCAGCGTCTGTGGACTCGTCGTCATCAAGCGACATGTCGCTATCCTCGCCCCCAAAATCACTATCAACTTCTATGTCGAGGTCCTCTTCGGGTTGTGTCGTGTCGGTAGCATCAGCTGTGGGCTCATCTCCATCCTCTTCTTCAGAGACGATATTATCGTTGGCCATCATGTCATTATTGTCTGCTGACCAATTATCGATGTCAGACGCCTCCGCCTCGTCACTTATATCGCTGTCTATCGGGGGTGCATCGTCGTCTCCCGTTTTGCTCGGCGAGATGTTGTCACAGGAGAAAAAAAATAGTCCGGCAAAAAACAACCACAGCAAGTGTCTCATAATATCCTCTCAGCCACAATTATTTAAATCTTTAATTCCTTCTTTAGAGGTACACACCATTCCTCTTACATATTTCTTCAACCTTCTCTCCATTTATATTACCATCCATTGTCGCACCATTATCCAACAATATATTTACGATAGCCATATCATGGCACAGGCATGCTTTTGCTAATGGGAATGACAAATGCTCTTTTTTCATCCCATTCCTAAACATCAATCGGATTATTTTGTCAATCATTATCTTATATTTCTCATTGTCTACGCCATAAGGACTACAAGAGTAAAGGGGCAATATTCCATAAGCCGAATAAACCTTCATCCCATCTGGAATTGTTATATATTTGTCTGCCAAGGCACCCTTCTCTAAAAGGAAAACCGCAATATCATAATTGTAGTTATATAATGCGTCATCTAGAGCTGTTGAGCCGCTTCCATATTGGTAGTTCAAATTCGCCCCTTTGTCAAAAAGATATCTAACAATATCCATTTTGTCATTAAAAGAAGCAACGATTAGGGGGGATGGTGCCCGTTTTGACTTGCTGAAATATGTGTAATCTTCTTTAGATCTCAGATATGCTTTATAGTTATTATCAAGGGCCTTTCTGTTTTCTATCATTATCTTGATGGTATCTTCATGGACCTTGTTTATAGTTTTTCTCACCAAATCAATGTTATAATCTGTAATAATAATGTTTAATATTTTAAGCAATCTGGTTTTCTCTTCGCTCTTTGAGTTCTCTTCTTTTCTGTCGGGATTCTCAAGATGGCTTGAAAAATGTTTTTTTCTTATATAGGCTGATATAAAGTCATTTGAGTCATTAATAAAAGAATAAAGGCCAATAGGATTTTTAATATCGTCAAAGTCATATCTAAACTCATTCACTCCCCAAGTTATATTGTCTGGATTCACTTTGCATTTCTCAACAAGATATTTTACAATCTCAAGATGTCCCTCGCCAGAAGCAACATTTATAGGTGATTCGTAGTAAATAATATTGCTTGAAACTTGTTGGTCTTTACACCGAGCAAAGATTGTTCCTTCCCCCTTACAATCTGCCCCGGTGGCTGCCAGATATAGGCATCGCCCCAGTAGAGCAGCCACATGATGATTGTCTTTTTGAAAATGAATGGGGTCATCCAGCGGTTGGGCTGCACTTCCAGCAAATAGGCCAGGTTGCGCGTAATTGCATCAGGCGCAACCTGCTGGATATTTCTGCCCATGCGCCGGAATACCTGAAAGGGCATACTGGCAATGTCATCACTGATGATATTGCCGCAGCGGTACGCCGTGGACAACTGCCGGGCAGTGTCCGGGGTCACCCGCTTGCCAGCGCCG
>CALMRE010000170.1 GCA_937871295.1 uncultured bacterium
CCGGTCAGTGCAACGACTCCTATTCGCTCGCCGTCATCGCGCTCAAACTCAAGGAGGTCTTCGGACTCGACGACATCAACAAACTCCCCATCAGTTTCGACATCGCGTGGTATGAACAGAAGGCGGTGCTGGTCCTCCTCGCGCTCCTCCACCTCGGCGTAAAGGGCATTCGTCTCGGGCCGACGCTTCCCGGCTTCCTTTCGCCCGCGGTCGCCAAGGTGCTGGTCGAGAACTTCGACATCAAACCCATCGGCACGGTCGAGGCCGATGTCGCCGCTATGATGGCGGGGAAATGAACACCGCGACCCGCTCTATCCCCGCATAGTCCTTCAGCACATCGACCAATTGGAGTTCGGTACGCGCGGTCCGCGCCATCGGCGCGCCGAGGAACCCGAGTTCCATCAGCAGGTGACCGCCCGGCTTGAGGTAGCGATGGGCGTCTACAAGGATGCGGCGCGACAGGTCGAAGCCATCGGGACCGCCGTCGAACGCCATGCGCGGCTCGTGGGCCCCCGGTGTCCCGGCGAGAGCGTCGGTCTCCGCGACGGTGAGGTACGGCGGATTGACCGCGATAAGGTCAAAGGTCCCCTCGATGTTCGCGAAGAGATCGCTTGCGACGAACGTTATCTCCTTCTGCCGCCCCGGTACGATCCGCTCTGCGTTGATGCGCGCCACGGCGAGTGCCTCTCCCGAAAGATCGGCGAGCGTGAGCCGCGCACCGGCGAAATGGAGGATCGAAAGTCCGATACAGCCGCTCCCGCAGCAGAGGTCGAGAATAGCGGTGTCGGAACGGTAGCGCAGCAGACGCAGCGCCTCCTCGACGAGATGTTCGGTATCGGGGCGCGGGATGAGGACGCGCCGGTCGACGAAGAATTCATCCTCGAAGAAATACTTGCGACCGACGATGTAGGCGACCGGTTCGCGGTCAAGCCGCCGTGCGACGAGCGCATTGAGCCGCGACTGTTCCTCGTCGGACACCTCCGCACCGTAAGCGGTCAGCAGATCGCCCCGCTCGACGCCGCGCACATGGGCGAGGAGAAGTTCCGCATCGAGGCGCGGGCTGTCGCTCGCGTTCTTAAGCCGCTCGGCGGCGTCACGGATGACCTCTGCCACCGTCATGGGTATCAGCTCAGGCTGCTTTTCAGAAGTTCGGCGTTCTGGAAGGTGATGAGCGGATCGATCAACGCATCGAGGCTTCCCTCCATGATGTCGCCGAGCCGGTAGAGGGTGAGGCCGATGCGATGATCGGTACAGCGGTTCTGCGGAAAGTTGTAGGTCCGGATCTTCTCACTGCGGTCGCCCGAGCCGACGAGCGATTTGCGCTGAGCCGCCGTTTCGCGGTCGCGCTTTTCTATCTCGGCCTGCAGGAGTTTCGACCGGAGATGGGCCATCGCCCGGATACGGTTCTGTATCTGCGAACGCTCTTCCTGCATCGTCACCACGATGCCGGTCGGCAGGTGGGTGATGCGGATGGCCGAATCGGTCTTGTTGATATGCTGACCGCCCGCCCCGCTGGCGCGGTAGGTGTCTATCTTGAGGTCCTTATCCTCGATAGGTATCTCGTCGTCTATCTCGTCTGCTTCGGGAAGGACCGCCACGGTGATGGCCGATGTATGGACGCGCCCCTGCGCCTCGGTGACCGGCACCCGCTGGACGCGGTGGACGCCCCCTTCGTACTTGAGGCGGCCGTAAACCCCCGTCCCCTTCACCTCGGCGACGACCTCCTTCAGGCCGCCCCCCTCCTGTCCGCTCGAGGAGAGCACCTCGACCTTCCACCCCTTGGATTCGGCGTAGCGGCTGTACATCCGGAAAACCTCGCCCGCGAAGAGCGCCGCCTCGTCGCCGCCGGTGCCGGCCCGTATCTCGAGGATGGCGTTCTTGTCGTCCATCGGATCGCGCGGCAGCAGCAGGACGCGGAGTTCCTCTTCCAACACGCCATAGCGGGTCTCGAAGACCGGCAACTCCTCCTTGATGAGGGCAAGCATCTCGGGATCCTTCTCGATCTTGAGCAGTTCCTTATGCCCCGCGACATCGTCGGTGACCCGCTTCCAATCGAGGAATTTGACCGCTATCTCTTTGAGGTGGGCGTATTCCTGCGACAGTTTCTTGAAGCGTTTGAGGTCATTCACCACCGTGGGGTCCGACAACTGCCGCTCAAGGTCCTGATATTTGTTATAGAGTGCTTCGAGTTTGTCCCTTATATCGAGCACGGCGCCCCCTCCGTCGGCGGTTGCGGGGTGAGCGCGCCGCTCATCTTTTCACGGAAGTCGGCGAAGTCGCGGTAGTGCTCCTCGACGCCTTCGGGCGGCAGTACCGCCTTTTTCTCCTGCAGATCGAGCGCCCGGGCAAGCGATACCAGACCGATCTCCAGCACATCGGGCTCGGGCTCGGTCGTCGTGATGCGCTGATACCACAGACCGGGGGCGATCATCACGGCGAGTATTTTATTGCGCGGGAAACGCGACACCAGTTTTTGCAGTTCGTAGCTGATGCCGCCGATGGGGAATATGAGCGCCATCTTGACCACGATGTAGACGAGGTTGTCGAGCAGTCTGCTGCCGGTGAGCGGCGGCACGAAGGCAAAGACGACGGTGAACACCAGTATCGATATGAGGATGACCGTTATCATGAAACTGGTGCCACAACGCGGGTGGGCCTTCGGCTGTTTGCGTGCGTTGTCGGGGATGAGCTCCTCCCCCGCCTCCCAGGTCGCTATCGACTTATGCTCGGCGCCGTGGTAGGAGAAAAGCCGTTTCACCTCGGCCATCTTCGAGATGCCCCAGAGGTACAGGGTGAAGATGATCACCTTCACCACGCCGTCGAGAAAATGGAAGAACATCGAATTTATCGAGGTCTCGCCGCGGATCCCTTTTTCAAGGAAATAGGCGGCGCCGTGCGGTATCGCCACGAACAGCAGCATCGCGAGGGCGAAGGCGGCCATGATGGTGAGGATGGTCCCGGTCTTGGTCAGTTTCTCCTGCTCCTTCCCCTCTTCGACCGATTCGTTGGCCGACCAGGTGATCGCCTGCATGCCGTTGTACATCGCCTCGTAGAGGACGAACATACCGCGCAGGAACGGCTTCTTGACGATGCCGGGGAACAGGTTCTCCCAGCGGCGGCTTTTGACCTTGATCGAACCGTCGGGCTTGCGGACCGCGATGACGAAATAGTCGGGGGTACGCATCATCACCCCTTCAATGACCGCCTGACCTCCGGCGTTGAGAATACGCTTTTCGCTCATATACGCTCCGATAGATGAACTGTCGGGAAAGGGTTGTACGGGAAAGGCCGCTACTTCTTGCCGCTGTAGGAGGCCTGTTTGTATTTCTGCTTGAACTTCTCGATGCGACCGGCGGTGTCGACGATCTTCTGCTTGCCGCTGTAGAACGGGTGGCACGCCGAGCATATTTCGATCGAGTAGTCGGTGTCCTTGGTGGACATCGTCTGGAACTTATTCCCGCAGGTGCAGGAAATGGTGATCAGTTTCAACTTGGGGTGGATGCCTTTCTTCGCCATCGTATTCTCCTTCCTCTACAAACAAGAAACGCGTCTGGATACTAGCCATGCCGGACAAAAAAGCAAGAAGTTTTTGATAAAGCCCGTCAAGGCCCTCTTGACAAGCGGCGGGAAGCAGGAAGCTCGCTGCAGGAACGCGCGCCTCACGACGGCCGCGGCGTACTTGCTTTTATCTTTGTTTCTGCTACCATGAACGGGTCCTGAATCCCGAATGAGGAGGCGTTCATGAGTAGAAGTCTGTTCGCGATGCTTGCCGGAGCGTTCCTGCTTCTCGGCTGCGATGTCATCAACCTCGACATCTCGGTCAGCTATCCCTTCGACAAGGAGAAGGTCGAAGAATACGAGATCAGTCTTGACGACGCGATGACGATGCTCAACGACGCCATCACGGCGCAGACCAAGACGCTGGTCGGCCTCAAGGTCGACACCTCCGGCTTCCCCGCCGGATCGAGCGTCACGGTCAACACCACCCTCTCGCTCGACAACCTGCTCGCCTTCCTCGGCGGCACCGACTCGACGGTGACGATATCGGTCACGGCGACCCATCCCTCGCTCCCCCAGCCGCTCACCGAAACGCAGAACATCACCTTCAGCGTATGCGACTTCGTCACCTACAAGGATCAGGGGGTCGAGACCGAGTTCGAGTTCGCCGATGTCCACATGGAGATCAAGAACCTCGATACCTACTGTCCCGGCAAGAAGGGGGAACAGCCCTATATGTTCGTCACCCACCGCACCGTCCCCAAACCGATAGCGCTCTCGGAGAATAAGGAACTCAAGGATTACAAGTCCTACCTCAAGAAGATCCGCTCGGCGACGCTCGACGACCTGCGGCTGACCATCACCGAAAAACCGGCCGGACTGACCTTCGGCGGAGACCCGGCACAAAGCGCCGAGACGCAGTTATCCATGAGCGCCTCTCTGTTCGTTCAACCGGTCAAGGACTGCACCGGCTCCGCCGAGACGCTTGCCTGCACCGGCACCGATTTCAGCGAAGAGCGCGTGCCGACCGATTTCTACGACAGCGAAAAGAACCGCGATCCGGTGACCGGCGTCGATCCTTTCTGGATAGGGACCTTCGGCACGGTCGCGCCGGGCGATGCGGCGGCCGATTCGGCCGAAGGCGATGTCCTGAAACTCAATTACACCTACGACGGCAACAACATCCTGCAGGACGCCATCAAGAACCTCGATTTCCAACTGGGCATCAAGTCGTGGTATAAGATAAAGCCCGGCCCGACGCGCCCGGCCGGCACCTTCAAGGCCTCGGTGGCGGCGACCTTCTTCTTCAGCGTCGAGCCGCTCCGGTAAATTTCATTCACCACCGCAGAGGATCCTCTCATGGAAACAGCCTTTATCTGGAACGCGGACCCGACACTGCTGGTGCTCGGTCCCCTGCAACTCCGTTATTACGGGATACTCTTCGGCCTGACGCTCCTCATCGGCTACTGGTTCTTCGCCAGACAACTCCTGCGCTACGGGTACGGCGAGGCGATCGCCGAAAGCTACCTCCTCTGGGCCGTCGTCGGGCTCATCATCGGCGCGCGGCTGGTCCACTGCTTCTTCTACGAACCCGACTACTATCTCTCCCATCCCGGCGAGATCATCAAGGTCTGGAAAGGGGGCATCGCGAGCCACGGGGCGACGCTGGGCCTCTTCATCACCGCGATCTGGTTCACGCGGAAACACAAGATGCCGTTCCTGAAACTCGGCGACGGCATCGTCTACGCCGCGGCGCTCGGCGCCACCTTCGTCCGGCTCGGCAACTTCATGAACAGCGAGATCGTCGGACGCCTCACCGATTCGTGGTGGGGGGTAAAGTTCCTGCGCAACCCCGACGACCTACTGCTGGCCCGCAAAGCGGCCTTCACGGCGGGCGCGCAGTGCGACCTCGCCTCGTTCGACTGCCTGCTCCCCTACTGGCCGGTCCGCTATCCCACGCAACTCATCGAGGCGATCGGCGGCCTGACGGTGTTCCTCGCGCTGCTCCTCACCCTGAAACTAATCAAGGGAAAGAACTATCCCGGCATCTTCTCGGGCGTCTTTCTGACCGGTTATTTTTCTTTTCGCTTCTTTGTCGAATTCATCAAGGAATTTCAGGAGGAGTACCGCATCGGCACACTCCTGACCATGGGACAGTGGCTCTCGATACCCTTTGTCGCCATCGGTATATGGTTCGTCTATCTCGCGCTGCGGAAAGGTCCCGAACCGCTCCTCGCGGTCACGCCGCCGGCGCAGAAAGAGAACGCCGGAAAGAAGCACAAAAGAAAATAATTAGGAATACGTTCTCACGTAGATGCGGTCGCGGCCGGTCCTGCGCCGCAGTTCAAGCGCCATCGCCTCCAACTGCGCCGGTTCGAACGACGCGTTCTTCCGGGCCTCTTCCGACCAAGCGTTACGGGCGATGAAGCGCTGGAGATAGAAGTCGGCGGACGGCGGAACGAATTCGAGCATCGCGACGAGCGTATCCACCCCGTCGACCGCCGGCGGGTACATCGTGGTGCGGTACTCCACGCGCGCCGCCGCCGCCGCGAGCAGTCGCCCGGTCTCGCGCAATCGTTCGCGGATCGCCCCGGCTCCCGCCTGCGCGCCGAGAAGGTAGTAACGCTCCGGCGTCGTTTTCAGATCGATCGCCACATAGTCGACATGGGGCAGCATGGCCCGCACGAAAGCGGGATCGAGGCCGTTGGTGTCGAGTTTTATCTCCAAGTTGTAGCGCTCCTTGACGCCGCGGGCGAACGCGACCAGCCCCGGGTGGAGCGACGGTTCACCGCCGGTGATGACGATACCGTCGATGAAGCCGTGTCGTTTCGCGAGTTCTTCCTGAAGCGCTTCGTGCGGCATGAGCTCATCGCCCTCAACGGTGAACAGCGCGCCGTTATGGCAGTAGGGACAGCGCAGGTTGCATCCCGGAGTGAAGATGATGGAGGCGACGCACCCCGGAAAATCTATCAGCGTGGTACCCTGAAAACCGGCGCAGGGAAAAGAACCCGCGCCTTTTTCAAGAGCGGATGCGGCAGAGATATCTGTGGCGGACATTGCGGAAAAGGTCACGCCGATGCGGAGATGCGCTCGTCGCGGGTCTCACAGGCGCAGGTGACGGCGACGCCGGCGACCTTTTCGTTGAGTTTGAAGGTCTTGCGCACCTCGAATTCCTCTTTCTTGCCCTTGTTCCAGTTCTGTACGGGACGGTAGTAACCCACCACGCGGCTGTAAACTTCGGTGGCGTGGCCGCATTCTTTCTTCTTGTTCATGGCGCTCTCCTTATCAGTTGACCGTTGCTGTGGGCTGTTCCGCGGCCCGACCCGCGCTCTCCTCGGGCATCATGTGGGTGCAGGTATGGTGTTCGCCGGCGATATAGCCGTGCACCGGGCAGACGCTGAAAGTGGGCGATATGGTGAAATAAGGCAGATGATAGCGGTCGGTGATCTTCTTGACGAGCCGTTTGCAGACCTCGCCGCTCTCTATCTTTTCGCCGACGAAAAGATGCACGACCGTACCGCCGGTGTAGGAGGTCTGCAGTTCGTCCTGATGCTCGAGCACTTCGAAGATGTCGTCGGAGAAGTCGACCGGCAACTGGCTCGAGTTGGTGTAATAGGGTTCTTCGCGGCCCGACGATACGATATCGCCGAACTCTTTCTTGTCCTTGAGCGCGAGCCGGTAGGAGGTCCCTTCGGCCGGGGTCGCCTCGAGATTGTACATATGCTTGGTCTCCTCCTGGAAACCCTGCAGGATGTCGCGCATGAACTCAAGCGTCCGGAGGGCGAAGGCGCGGCCCTCGGGGGTCTGTATCCCTTTGTGCACCAGATTCAGCGCCGCCTCATGCATACCGACCAGTCCGATCGTCGAAAAGTGGTTCGCCCAGAAGCCGCCCTGATGTTCGTATATCTCGTTGAGGTAGTATTTGGAGAAGGGATAGAGATCCTCGCGGGTGTACTGTTCGAGTATCTTGCGCTTGATCTCGAGCGACTCCTTGCCGATCTCCATGAGACTCTTCACCCGGTCGCGGAATTCGGCCTCGTCGCGCGACAGATAGGCCATCCGCGGCAGGTTGACCGTGACCACGCCGATCGAGCCGGTCAGCGGGTTGGAACCGAACAGGCCGCCGCCGCGCTTGCGCAGTTCGCGGTTGTCGAGCCGGAGCCGGCAGCACATCGAACGGGCGTCGTCGGGCGACATGTCGGAATTCACGAAGTTCGCGAAGTACGGGATGCCGTATTTCGCCGTCATCTCGAAGAGCCGCTTGACTATGGGACGGTCCCACTGGAAATCCTTCGTGACATTGTAGGTCGGTATCGGGAAGGTGAAGATGCGCCCCTTCGCGTCGCCCTCGATCATTACCTCGATGAAGGCGCGGTTGAACATATCCATCTCGGCCTGGAAATCGGCGTATTTTTTGTCCATCATCTTGCCGCCGATGATAACCGCCTCTTCGGCGATCTGACCGGTCGGGATGATGTCCATCGTGATGTTGGTGAAGGGTGTCTGGAAACCGACGCGGGTCGGGATGTTCATATTGAAGAGGAATTCCTGTATCGCCTGCTTGACCTGATCGTAGGAGAGTTCATCGTAGCGGATGAAGGGGGCGAGATAGGTATCGAAACTCGAAAAGGCCTGAGCGCCGGCCGATTCGCCCTGCAGGGTGTAGAAGAAATTGACGATCTGGCCGAGCGCCGTGCGCAGGTGCTTGGCCGGTTTCGACTCGATCTTGCCGGGGGCGCCGCGGAAACCGTCGGTGAGCAGTTTCTTGAGGTCCCAGCCGCAGCAATAGACCGACAGCAGGCCGAGATCGTGGATGTGCACCTCGCCTTTGTCGTGCGCGTCGCGGACATATTGCGGATATATCTTGTTGAGCCAGTAGTGCTTGGTGAAGGCGGTCGAGATGTAGTTGTTGAGCCCCTGCAGGGAGTAGGTCATGTTCGAGTTCTCGTTGACCTTCCAATCCTCGCGCGTCAGGTACTCGTCGAGTAGTTTGTTGGCCTCGCTGAAGACCTCCTTCGACTTGCGGAGTTCGGCGCGGCTCTGCCGGTAAAGGATGTAGGCCTTGGCCGTTTTGGCGTGCCCCTCTTCGATCAGTATCTTCTCGACGAGGTCCTGCACCGATTCGACCGACGGATAACCGCCGTCCTTGTAGAGGATCTCAAGGTACCCGACCACTTTGTCGGATATCCTTGCGGCCATCGTGCGGTCGGCGCCGCCGACCGATTGCACCGCCTTAAAGATCGCTTCGGCGATCTTCTGCGGATTGAATTCCACGAGCACATTGTTTCTTTTTTTGATGAAGCGAATCGACGACCGGGTCTGCATCTTCCGTCTCCCCCTGGACACGCTTATAATCGATACCGTTGGATCACGCCGGCACCACAACATCTTGTGTGGCGCTCGTTTATAGTACACCATATCGTGGAGGAGTCAACAAATTCCCTTAAATTATTCTTGAACGATTCCGTTGAGTTGTTTATTTGGAGCGGGAGGCTCCGAAATGGAGGCTCAAAATGCCCCCGGGGGCCTATATTTGCAAGGCAACAACGATACTTTTCGTACCAAAATAAAGACCCCGGAGAAAGATATGGCGAAAAAATTGCTCTTTTGCCCTCTTCTCCTATACAATAGCGGCGGTTTTTTGTGCTGTAAGATAAAGGGGGATCGCATGAAGATGATGAAAGGATTGTTGCTCACCGCACTCTGCCTGTGTGTGACGGGATTGTTCGCGGCCGAAGAGATCCGGGTCGTCGTGCTGCCGAAAATGGTGGTGGAGAACGCCGATCAGAACAGTTCCTCGCTCGAGGCGATGGTGGTCAAGGCGCTACAGGAGAAAGGGATGCGGGTCGTCGAACTTTCGACCGCGCTCGCCGCCCAGAAGGCCGCCTTCTCCGACACCGTCCAGCAGGGAAAGATACCGCAGGAGCTGACGGTGCTGTCGGCCGACGCGCTCGCTTCGATACAGCTGGCCTGCGACAAGAACACCGGCTCGGTACTCGGGACCGGCGTCGCGAGTTACTACTGCGCGCTCAATTCGAAGATCATCCGCGTCGACACGGGCGACGTGGTCTATACCGACTCCAAGGATTTTTCGACCCACGGCATGAACGCCCTGCAGGCGACCCAACTGCTGATGAAGAAGAATGTCGGGCCCGAGGTGTCCGCCGGCATCGCGCAGTGGCAGAAGAACTGGGCCGGCGACGGCAACTGGGGGCTCGACATCGTCGTGACCGGTATGCCCGACAAACAGAAGGCCGAAGCGCTCGCGGGGCTTCTGGGCAAAGGCGACGGCATCAGTTCGGCGACCCTCAAGATGTTCATGAAGGACTTCTCCAAATACACGGTGTCGGGGAGCGGCGCCGCCGCCCTCAAGGCGCTCAAGACGCGCATCGATTCCGATGAGGCGCTGTCGCTGCGGGTCAACTACGAGGCGGGCCGGCTCATCCACGCCGAGTTCGACTTCGGCCGGGCCTACTCGCGCGCCGCGCGCGTATTTCTAACGGTGAACGCCCCGACCGCCCCCAAATCATTCCTCGACCTGCTGTCGGGCAACGGCGCGCAGATACTCGACTCCTACCTCCGCAACTGCGATTACTTCGAGGTCAAAGAGACCTCCTTCTCGAAAAAGGAACGCAAGGGTCTGGTCCAAGAAGCGAAGGCGGCGGGCGTTCCGGTGGCCGTCATCGCGAGCATCGCGAGCAATGACAACCTGTGGGTCACCACTGTCGAACTCATTCATGCTCCGTCGGGACGCACGCTTGTGACGGCGCTGGGGAACGACGCCGAACCGTTCGCCGCGATGGACAAAGCGGTGCGCGATCTGGACGCGAAATACCGCAAGGGGCTCGCCAACGCCCAGCTCCGCAAGGACCTCAACTTCGGCGGCGACGTGCAGAAGGCGGCGGCGATAGAACGGCTCGCCATCGAGCAGTTCGAGGCGGGTCAGATATTCCCGGCGCTCCTTCCTTCGTACCGCCAGAACGGCATCGGCACCATAACGCTCAAGAACATCGCGGGACGCAAACTCACCAATCTCGAGGTGCGCTACCTCATCGGCGAAAAGGTGGTCGGGACTCATAAAATGGCGGCGCTCGACGCGGGCAAGACCGAAAAGGTCCCGGTGAAACTCGCGGTGGTCCCCGAGAGCGGCGAGTACGGCCAGATAACGGCAACGGTCCAGTATCAGGACGGCGAAACGTGGGGCCGCAAGGATGCCTTCGCCCCGCTCATCCTGCATAAAAAGAACGCGATCAGCTGGGCCAATCCCCGGACGCTCGCCCCCTTCATCGACCCGGCGAACAAAACGGTGCGCGATCTGGCCACCAAGGCGCTCACGGGCGACAAACCGAAGAACCTCGTCACCAAACAGCTCATGAACGCCGCCCTCATCTTCGGGGCGCTGTGGCATCAGCCGCTGAAATATGTGACCGATCCGGTCAACACCAGTTTCGAGGCCGATATCGACACGGTACAGTTCCCGGCCGAGACCCTTTCCCGTCTCGCGGGCGACTGTGACGACCTGACGGTGCTGCTCGCCTCCGTGTATGAATCGGTAGGGCTCGCGACCATCGTCATCACCACCCCGGGCCATGTCTTTCTCGGCGTCGAGAGCGGCATACTCGCGGGGGGCAATGTGCTGTTCAATCTCCCCGAATCGCTGCTGGTGAAGGTCGACGGCGCCCTGTTCGTCCCGGTCGAGGCGACCGCCATCGGTTCGTCGTTCCCCGAGGCGTGGCTCAAGGCGGCCGACATCCTCAACAAGTCGCGCAAGGATATGCAGGCCTTCCGCGTCCGCGACGCGTGGAAGAACTATCCGGTCTTCGCGGTCGACGGCGGCAAAACGACGCTCACCCCGGCCAAGAACGATATCACGGCGATCGACAAGACGCTTGAGAAGGTCCGTACCGGCGCCGCCGAGAAGGCCCCGGCGTGGGCGAAGGAACTGAACGACGCGGTGACCGCGGGGCGCGCCCCGAAACTGGCCCCCGACGCGACCGGCAAGAACGGACTCGCGGCGGCCAATGTCCTGTGGCTCGCGGGTGACCGCGACAAGGCGATCGCCAAGTCGGGCGAGCTGTGCGCGAAGGAGACCATCGAGGCCTGCTACAATATGACCGTCATGACGATGTACGACGCCCTCGAGCGCAACGACCTCAATATCGTGCAGGTCAACATGGAACAGCAGAATTTCTCCGACGCCGTGGCGGTCCTGCCGGCCAATGTCGTTTCGATGCTGCTGGATAACGGCGGACTCGGGATGGGCGACGAGGCGTCGAAGGAATCGGAGGCCAAGAAGAAACTGGCCGAGGTGCTCAAGCAGGCGCGCGCCAAGATACAGGAGAAGAAGGCGAAGGGGACGCTCAATGTGAAGACCTCCCATGTCGGCGGCCGTAAAGGGGCCGACGCGGGACAGACCAAGGCGACCGCCGGGATGCTCTTCTGGGGCACGGTAAAGTAGTTTGGAATTCCTGAAGAAAAGGAAATATCTCCTGCGGCTCATCGCCGCTCTCTGCGGCGCCGCGCTCGGCATCGGCGTCGCCCACCTTCCCTTCTCGCAGAAGGTGGATCTCTCGTTCCTCGACCTCTCGCAGAAATACGGTCTGCCGGAGCGCGATCCCGGGACGGTCATCGTCGCGCTCGACGAGAAGAGCTTCATGGTCTACGGCTGGCCCATCGGCCGCGAACTCTACGCGGCGCTCATCATGACGCTCCACGGCGCCGGTGCGAAGAAGATCGGCTTCGATCTCTTTTTCACCGACGGCTTCGAATCGTGTCAGACCACCGACGAAGGTCGGGCGGCGCTCGAGGAGAACGAGGAGTTCCTCGGCCAGTCGGCGGCGGCAAGTCAGGCGGTGCTCGCCAGTTTCGTCGTCGAAACGGTCGACGGCGACCCGGCGAAATTCCCGCCGACCCCGCCCAAGGCGCTCTTCGACTGCCGCGAACGGGACAGCGCCAGTTATCTCAAGGAACTGCTCCCGGGCATCGTGAAGCATGCGCCGCCGATGGCCCATGTCCACACGATACCGTCGACCATCGACGGGGTGAACCGCAAGATTCGCCCGTGCCGTTCTCTCTACGACGGCTGCGTGGTCGATCTCGCCTCGGCGATGACCGGCATACCGCTCGATCCGGCCACCTGCATGGAACCGGTACTCGTCCCCTTCTTCCGTTCCTACGATCAGTTCCCCCGCCTTTCGATGGTCGAGGTGCTCGAAAAGTCGGAGGACGAAAAGGGGCTCGCCGAACTTGCGAAGATCGTAAAAGACAAATATGTCGTCATCGGGGCGACCGACCAGACGCTCAAGGATGTCGGCCCGACGCCGCTGTCGGATCTCGATCCGCTGGTGGTGACCCACGCCAACCGCATCGAAGGGATACTCGCCGGCATCGCGATACGGGAACTCCCGCAGATGACGATCTTCCTCTTTTCGGCCGCCGCGGGGCTCGCCGTCGCGCTGGCGGTGGGCAGTAGCGGGCTGCTTCTGCTTTTCGGATCGCTCTGGGCCTTCCTTTCCTTCGGCGCCGCGTTCCTCCTGTTCAAGTGGCAATTCATCTGGGTACCGGTCTCACCGCTCTTCCTCCCGGCGATGTTCGCACTCTTCGCCGCCGCCGGGTATGTGGCGTGGCACAATTTCCTGTTCAACCAGATGCTCTCGCAGGCGTTCGACAACTATGTCTCCCCCGAGATCCTGAGCTGGCTGCGCGAAACGGGCGGCGACGCGCTGAAATCGGACTCGGCCGAGCGGCGCGACATCACGATACTCTTCTCCGACATCGCCGGCTACACCAGCATGTCCAACGCGCTGGACGCCGACACGATCATGCGGTCGCTCCGGTATTACCTCGACAATATGCTCATCATCGCCCAGAAGCACAACGGCTATATCGATAAGATAAACGGCGACGGCCTGATGATACTGTTCGGGGCGCCGAAACGGTCGGAGCGCCATGCCGAAGAGGCGGTCACCGCCGGGGCCGAGATGCAGCAACAGCTTCTCGCAATGCAGGAGGAGTGGCACCGGTTCACCGGCCGTCCGCTCCGTATCCGCGTCGGGGTGGCGCGCGGCAAGGTCTTCGTCGGCAACCTCGGCGGCACCGGCCATATTGAATACACCGCCATCGGACGCGATGTCAACCTCGCGGCGCGGCTCGAAAGCGGGTCGGAGATCGGCGGGGTGCTGGTATCGGCCGACTGCTACGAAGCGCTCACGGCTAAACCGCCCGCGTGGCGTCGCCGCGTCCATCTCAAGGGCTACACCGACGATGTGGTCGCCTACCAGTTGCCGCCGCATCATATCGTCGTGGCCGATCCGGCGCGGCTTCTCATTACCGCAGACGGCTACGCGGCGCTCAAGGAGAAACCGGCGGGCCGTTTTGTGGATGTCGCCGGATCCTATGGAACAGCGCAGAAGCTCTTCGAGGTCGATACCGCACAGTTCGCCGCCGCCGTTCCGGGCGGTGAGGATCACTAGCGCACCGCTTCCTTCCCCCCTATCGCCAGCAACCGTAACGCGACGATCGTCCCCGCCGTCAGCACCGCCGCGAGGAAGAGGAACCCGTAGGCAAGGCTCGTCGCGTCCACGATGATGCCGATGACCGGCATGAGGATGATATTGAACAGGCGGGTCAGCATCGTCGCGGTGGAGAGCGTCGTCGCGCGGTAGGCGGCGCCGCAGCAGGCGTTCATTTTAGAGAGGAGATACGGGGTCGAGAGTCCCCAGATAAGGGCGTGGAGGCAGGCGACGGGAGCGAGAAGCGCCGCGTCGTCCACCGCAAAGAGGAACAGCACCATCGGTATGATGAGGATGTAGGCGGGCATCCGCCCTTTCGCGCCGCGGGCCATGAGGTGGCTGGCGCGCGATCCGAAGGCGGAGGAGAGTTGGAAACAGGCGAAGAGTAGCCCGCTCCACAGCGGTGACAACCCGACCGCCTCAAAACGGAGGAGATACGCCCACACCGCCGCGACGCCGACCGACCCGACCAGCGCGAACAAAAGCGCCGGACCGACGAAGGCGCGGTCGGTCAGAACCGAGCAGACGACCGTCCCCATCTCGGTGAGCGGCCATTTCCCCGACGCCTTCTCGGCGCGCGGCGGCTCGACGAGCGGGAAAGCGACCGCCACCATGAGCAGTCCCGAAAGTATATTCGCGAAGAACGGCAACCGCAGGAAGTAGAGGGCGAGCATCCCGCCGATGAGCGACGAGACGGCGGTACCGTAGCGCAGGAATGCCTCGGCGCGCCCTTCGATCTCGGTGTAGCGCGCCTCTTCGCCGGTCGCGGTGAGGGTGTCGAAGAGCATCGCCGAATCGGTGCCGCTGCGCATGCTCCCGGCGATGGCGAGGATGATCTCGGCGGCGATGAAATACGGAAGCGTCGTCGACAGCGCGTACAGGGTGAGGGCGAGCGGCATGAGTATCGCGCCGATGAGCAGGGTCATGCGGCGGCCGAGGACATCGGAGAGATAGCCCGACGGTATCTCGAAAAGCATAATGGTGAGCGAATAACTCGCCTGCACGATGAAGATATCGGTGGCGGTCAGACCGCACGAATGGTAGTACGGGATAAGGACCGGCAGGAGCAGATAGAAATCGGAAAGGAACCGGTAGGCGGCGATCTTCCGCAGGTTGCCGCGCAGTTTTTGCAGTGCCGCGTTCATGGCCGCTCCCCGAATTCGGCCCGCAGGTAGTCCTCGATATTATCCGGAGTGACGACCATCCCGAAACGCGGATCGGCGGGCGTTTCACGGCCGAGTGCGCTTTTCAGCATAATGGCGGTGAGCGGTTCGCTCGGGTGGACCGAATCGAACCACCACGGGTTGCCGTCGTAACGCTCGACGCCGGAATTGTTGAAGTCGCGCACTTCGCGGAAGATGTTGACCACTTCGCGTTTGAAGATGATGAACTGCGTGCGCAGTTCGGGGTCGGCGAGT
This sequence comes from uncultured bacterium, assembly GCA_937871295.1. Lineage (GTDB taxonomy): Bacteria > UBP6 > UBA1177 > UBA1177 > JAKLFG01 > CALMRE01. The sequence goes on from CALMRE010000170.1 coordinate 15,428, forward strand.
ACCGCCGCCAGATGTTCCGCGTTCATCGGCGAGATGGCGACGGTGAGCTTCACCCCGGCCGCTTCAAGGATGCGCCGCAGTTCGCTGAGGTTCCCGATGCGGGTCCGGTCGATGCGGTAGTCGACATACTGGCTGGTGAAATACTGCTTGGCCAGCCGCGGAAACTCCGGCGGCGTCTCGGCCACATGGCGACCGTTCTCCTCGTAGGCCTTCTTCACGATGCCGCGCCAGTTGTTCCAGAGTACCGTGAACGAATCGTCGAGCGCCTCGAGGCTGAAATACATCCGCTCGATGCCGAGGAAATTTCTCCGCGTATCGGTGAGCGCCGCGGGGTCGAGATAGGTCCGCAGGTGCGACTGGAGGAGCCGTTTGTCGATGCCGATATACCCGTTGAGCAGGTAGAAATCGAGGAGCAGGAAGACCTCCTTGGGCTTCTGGGCCGCCAGCAGGTGCCGCGCGATGGCCAGTAGGTCCTCCGGCAGAGCATTCTCGACACCGTAGTTGTAGCCGCGCAGGCCGGTCAGTTCCTCGGCGAGCGCCGGATCGAGCCGTTGGACGCGGCTGGAGCCGACAAAGAAGAATTCGTAACGGTCGCGCTGCGCGTCGATGTGACGGAACTTGAGTTCGCGCGATTCGGTCACCGCCTTCTCGAGCCCGAGCGGGTTCCAGCGGTACTTGTCGTAGGGGTCTATCGCGGCGTTGAAGAGGTACGCCGACCCGACGATGGCGCAGATGAGGGGGATGTATATAGCGAAGTACTTCATGTCAGAAATTAAAATAGAGGAATTCGGTCACCCGTCCCATCCCGAGGATCGCCGTCCCCGCGATGAGCCCGCCGGCAAGCGCCCAGCGGGTCGTCGTCCGGAACCGCGCCGCCCACTCCATCGAGTTGGGACTGCGCACCGCGATGAAGAGGAACACCGTCAGCATCACCACCGTCCCGGGGAGCGAGCCGTATATCTCCTGCGCGCCGTGGGTGATGCCGTTCATGCCCACGAGCCCTTTGAGCATGTACCCCGCCTTGGGGAGATCGGGAGCGCGGAAGAAGACCCACGCGATGTGGACGAACAGGAAGGTGCAGAGCCAGCCGAGGAACCGCGGCATCCGCAGTCCCGCGTCCTGCCAGAATTTGTGCAGGGCGGTCGCCGCCCCGTGGAGGGCACCCCAGATGACGAAGGTCCACCCGGCACCGTGCCAGAGGCCGCCCAAGAGGAAGGTGAGGAACAGGTTCAGGTAGGTCCGCCCCGGTCCCTTGCGGTTGCCGCCCAGCGGTATGTAGAGGTAGTCGCGGAGCCAGCGCGAGAGGGTCATGTGCCAGCGGCGCCAGAAATCCTGAATGCTCAGCGCTTTGTAGGGGGAGTTGAAATTGAGCGGCAGGCGGATGTTGCACAGGAGCGCCGCCCCCATCGCCATATCGGTGTAGCCCGAGAAGTCGAAATAAAGTTGGAGCGTGTAGGAGAGCGACACGACCCACGCGTTGAGGAGCGTCAGCGCCACCGCGTTGTCGTAGCCGTTGTTCGCCCAGACCGCAAAGGCGTCGGCGATGACCGCCTTCTTGAAAAGCCCCAGCGAGAAGATGAACAGGCCCCGCGCGAGGTTCTCGCGGTCGAATATCTTGGCGCGCAGGGTACGGAACTGCGGCATCATCTCGGCGTGGTGGACGATCGGCCCGGCGATGAGCTGGGGGAAGAAAGTAACGAAGAGGCAGTAGTTGATGAAATCGTATTCGCGTGTCTGGCCGCGGTAGGAATCGACGAGGTAGGCGAGCTGCTGGAAGGTGAAGAACGATATCGCGAGCGGCAGAACGATGTGCTGGAGTTCGAACGACGCGCCGAAAAGGAGGTTGGCGTTGGTGATGAGGAAGTCGGTGTATTTGTAGTAGCCGAGGAAGCCGAGGTTGAGGATTATCCCGCCGATGAAGAGGACCTTTTTCGATACCGGGATGCGCAGTATCTCCTTCTTTTCGCGGGCGAGCGCCGTGCCGATGGTGTAGTTGACGAAGATGGAACCGAGGATGAGGATGAGGTACTGCGGGCTCCAGAAAGCGTAGAAGAAGAAGGAGGCGAGGGTGAGCCACACCATCCCGGCGTAGAGGAGCCGCATTCTATTAAGAAGGAAATAGACGATGACCGCCGGCGGCAGGAAGAGGAATACGAACTCGGGAGAATTGAAAAGCATCCGATACCCCGGAAAATGCGATGAAATCAGGTACCAGACAATAGGCGCTTTGTCAAACATAT
>CALMRE010000171.1 GCA_937871295.1 uncultured bacterium
CATGTAATGCGCCAACTGCCGAGTGAGAGTAGAGCCCTTATTTACATAGACCCGCCGTTCTTTTCCGGGCGCAATAACAATGTCATCTTTGGCGATCAGAACGAGTTACTTTCATTCACAGATATATGGGAAGGAGGAATGCCCGGCTATCTTATCTGGCTCAACGCTCGTCTTTACGAGATGAAACGCCTACTCAAGAAAACAGGAAGCATTTATGTTCATCTTGATTGGCATGCAAGTCACTATGTTAAAATTGAGATGGACAAGATATTTGGTTATGGTTGTTTTCAGAATGAGATTGTATGGAACTATGGCCCTAAGGCAACACAGCATGGAGGCCATTTTCAACGCAAACACGATATTCTGCTTTACTTCGGGAAGAATTCATCCCCGAAGTTTAACGAGACACTTCAGGAATATGGAGAGGGCTCCCTTGCTGAAAGGAATACTCGTTATAAGCATAGTGACGAAAATGGCAATTACCGACTGACGACTAGAAGAGACACCGACGGCAAAAAGTATCGCGCAAAGGTTTATCTCAACACCGGAGTTCTCGTGCATGATGTTTGGGATATTGGGGTTATTAATGCGACAGCAAAAGAACGAATAGGTTATCCTACTCAAAAACCGGAAGCGCTTCTTGAACGTATAATTCAGGCATCATCTGATGAAGGAGATGTTGTAGCTGACTTTTTCTGTGGCGGCGGAACTATGGCAGTAGTGGCTCAAAAAATGAGCCGGCGTTGGATCGCCTGCGACCAATCGCGTGTTGCCGTTGCGCTCACAGCAGATCGGTTGGCGTGTGGCGCAGAACAGATGACATTAGATGGAATAGGCGCCACAATCCCAGATTTTACTGTTCAGCATTGGGGGGTGTATGAGGCTCGCCGATTAGCCGAAGCGCCAGTTGACCAATTCCGCGCCTTCGTCACCCGTGCTTTCGGTGCAGTTCCGGAGGAACGGGAAGAAGGCATACACGCATACAAAGGCGCGATACCGGTTTGGATAGGAGAGCCGGAACAGAAAAAGGCCGTGACGGCGGCCGATGTGCAGGCGTTTGCTAATGCCATGCGAAAAACATTGCGATACAAACAAGACAATCTCCGCGATGGCATCATGTTGGCGTGGGCTTTCCGTCCCGACGCGGTGGAGGCGGCAGAACGGTTGCGGCGATTAGAACAGACAGATTTGAACTTCATCCGCTTAGATATGCTTCGTATTGACTCGCCGAGGTTCCGCGAACATGTAGCGGTACTGTCCACGGAACATGCCGATTATCAGAATTTCTTGACCTTTGTGCAGCCACCGAGGGTCGAAGTTGGCTGGAAACGACTTGCACCACGCACCTATAAATTCGATGTGAGCGAAACGGTAGTGATGAATACCGGGGCTAAGATAATTAATGTGCAGTGGGATTTCGACTACGACAAGCGCTTTTCAAGTACGCCGGGATTTTCCTTTGTGCGTGGCGGCAAAAAAGAACCGGACTTGCAAACTCAATATGAATTTCCCAAATCGGGCAAGAAGCGCATAGCCTGCAAAATTCAGGATGATATGGGTGGTGAGGGTTTGTGGACCGCAGAGATTGAGGTGGATTGATATATGTTCAACCGTTTTTCACAGTATGAAGGTGTTTTCCGTGACTGGCGGCGTGACGGTATGCCCGGGCTTAAAGGCGATTCCTACAAATACATAGATTTCCTTACCTCGCCCGATGACGATCAGGCGGCACGCGATGGGACGCTTTGGCCTCATCAGTGGGAATCATTTTTGCGGGTGGTTTATTCGCATGAAATTCTTGGCAAGGCGGATTTGGGGGCCGATGGATTACTTCTGAACATCGTTACGGGTGGCGGCAAAACTGCGCTCATCGCGGCTATCGTGGCATGGTTGCGTATAGCCCACAATGTGCAAAAATTTGTCTTGCTTTGCCCCAACCTGATAGTGCGCGACCGGCTACAAGACGATTTTGAGGGGGGCAAGGTTTTCAAGACACGCGATCTGTTGCCGAACTGGGGCGGTCCAAAAGCCGAGGACTTTGTACTGACAACATTAGGCACCGGAAAAGAAGGTGGGTGGGCAAGTCTTTTCAGTTCAACTGTGATTTTGGGGAACATTCATCAGTTCTACCAAAGCAACAACAGCGGACAAAGCAACTTGTCGGCGCTTATGAATGGTCCTGAATTTGCTCTTTTCAACGACGAAGCTCATAACTCTCCTGCGCTGGAATATGATGCTACTTTGAGGCGGATGCGGGAAAAGGTCGTACTGCGGATCGACACTACGGCAACGCCCGACCGGGCCGACGGACAGACGCCGGATAGCGACATGATATACGAATACGGGGTAAGGGACGCATTGGCTGACCGAATAATCAAAACGCCAGTGGTTTATCAGCCCGACATCAAAACCGTGCAACTCACCTACACCGATGCACGCACCGGCGAAAATAAAAGAGTAGAAGAAATTGATTGGAGCGAGGTCGACCGACTCGGTTTGAGCGCCACGCAATGGGTGACAGACGATGTGCCGATGCAACAGCAAATGGCAATTGCACTGCGTCGCTTAGAGGAACAAGAGCGCCGTGCCAAGAAGAGATATCAGCCGATACTTTTTGTGGTGGCTGTTTGTAAGGCGGATGCAGAAAAGGCCGCGCAAACCCTCAACAAGTATTTCAAGGTAAAGACCCTCTTGGTGACAGAAGATAGCGGGGAAGAGGAACGACAAAAAGCCACCCAACTGAGTAAACAGCAAAAGACCGCATCGCCATATAAGGCCGTGGTAAGTGTGTTGATGCTACGAGAAGGCTGGGATGTGCCGGAGGTCGGCGTTATTCTCCTTCTCCGCAAGTTTGGAAGCAAGGTTTACGGTCAGCAGGTTGTTGGGCGCGGATTAAGACGGGTCCGAGTTAAGGGCGTGGACTCAACCGAACCTCAAATTTGCGCCATAGTCGATCATCCGAAACTCGAACACCAGTGGCTGTGGGATATATTTAATGCCAAGAAACATGTGAATGTTTTGATAGACGACCTTTTTGAAGAGACTGCCGATCTGCCCGAGCCACCGGAAAAGCAAGAATTTGACAAGCCGGAGCTCGCAATAGACCTTCCACCAGTTGATCCTGATGCTGTTGACGATGGCGAATTCGATGTCGGCGATGTGCCACCTCCGCCCAAGCCGCTGGAGAATTGGAAAAAAGCGTTAGATGGTATCGAATACGATTCCATAAATGTTGAGATTACAAATGTCGGAGTGGCTGGCGTTATCGGCCAAGAACTGGGGGCCGAAGGGTGGAAAACGATCACCTCTGTTCCCGAAGTGACCGGTGATAGTAGCGCGGTCATGACGGTTTCGGATGGCTCGATAAGGGATGCTGTGCGTGACGGGTTGCTTGAGATTGCCGAGGCGTTGACCATTGAAGCGGGGTACGCCGCCACATTCAAAGACCGTGTTTATAGTGCGTTGCTTCATCATGTTCGAGCAAAATTTCTCAAAGGTTCTTCTCTAGGTCTAGCTGAACCAGCGGATGTTTCTTTTGCATGGAAAAGACTACAACAGATGAGGAACAAGGTCGAAAAGATACCGGGACTTGTTGCGGGGGTGATTGAATATGGCGATTAGCATACACGGCGAATACCGCAATTCGAAAAAAAGTCCATGGAACTTCGAACGCTATCAGAGCAACCTTGAGTGCCGCATGATGGATCGCCTCGAAAAAGATCCGCATGTGGTCAAGTGGATGAAACGCCATGGCATCACCATTCCGTGGATTGACGGACAGAAACATCAACGGCGATATGTCCCTGATTTTCTAGTGGAGTACGAAGACGGCAAAAAGGTCATTATCGAAGTCAAGGACCCCAGCCGCCTTGACTCTGACGATGTCAAGCGCAAGCGGAAGGCTGCCGAGATGTGGTGTAAGCAACGCAATATGGAATATATCGTGGCGACGATAGGGTAGGATGAGGGAATTTGCTTTCCTCCGATTTTGTTATTAAGATGCTTTCGGTCTTCGACTGATCAAAGGGGGAACCCATGAGCAAGGAATTTCTTAAGACAAAGTTGGTGGGGAAGAGGTTTGAGACACATTCTCTACCGCTTGAGTTCTTAAGGGACTTCAAAGCTTATGAGGAGTTGATTCGGAATATTGCAAAGGTACTTTATTTCGAAGAGCATCCGGACAGGTCAAGGATTCCTCGAAAATTCTTTGATAACTTCTCTCTTCACCTTAAATCTATAGGACCGGGAAGCACGGAACTTGTCTTGGAAAGAGTATTTGAGGAAAAGACGCTCTTTTCAGCAAATGACGAATTTGAAAAGGCGCAGACTCTTGCTTTGGATTGTATTGAAGCCGTTAATACAGGGAAGTCGTTACCGGCAGGTTTGCCGATAGACTATCTTCGCTACTTCGATAAGTTTGGCGGTTCGCTTAAAGAAGACGAAAGAATGGATTTGCTTAGGCCCAAAGACAAGGCAACCATACCTTATAATACAGAGTCGCGGAAAAAATTAGTCCTTTCTCAATCAACTACTTACACCGCCCACGCGGCGTTGCGTGGACGAATAGAAGCAGTTGATGATAAGCAGGGTTCTTTTAGGGTACGCACCATATCGGGTCTCTCCGTAACCATTCAATTCGAGGATGTGTCTTTGGATAGGAACGCCATCATTGACGGGTTCCGCGACAATAAAACCAAACGATATTTGGTTGCAGGCATGGGAGTGTTTGATAGAGACAATCGATTCAAGGAAATGAAGGAAATAGACACCTTCTGTGAGATAGACCCGAATGATGTTCCGGCTCGCCTGGAAGAGATGTCCCTTCTAAAGGACGGGTGGCTCGACGGCGAGGGAAAGGCGCCGACCCCCGCCTGTGTTAATTGGGTTGCTGAGGTTTTGGAGAACTTCCCAGACGAATTACCACTGCCGTTGCTTTTCCCGACAGAGGAGGGCAACATTCAAGCGGAATGGTCGGAAGGAAACTCCGAGATATCGGCCCTTTTCAATTTCAATGAGAAGAACATTATTATTGAATCCTTAAACCTAGAAACGAATAAGCCGCAAACCAAGACTACTACCGAAGAGAAGTTCTCAAAGACCCTGCAAACGCTCCTTGGCAAAAAGACGAAGGAGTAGCCTATGGAAAAACACGAACTACTTCTCCGACAGGTTCATCCGAGTTGGGTGCAAAATGGTGCGCCGTCAAGTCAGGCGTTCAAACCAACCAAGAAGGATGCGGGAAGACTTTCAGTTTATCAAGGTTCGATGATTTCGCCGCAGGGATCATACGAGCATTATACTAGAACTTTGGGTTATACATCGGACAGCGTTTGGGGAATAACGGTCGCTGAATGTGATGATGTTGAACTTCCTGTGATCCCAGACCAAAAGACCTTTGCGGAGCATGCTGTCGTTGACTTTAATGGCAAGAGCGCAAAAGAACAAGAAAGTGCCGCAAAGTATCTAAAAGCGAAGGCCAGAGAACGCGATTGTCTCTATAGGCCGTAAAATGCGCGAGTCCAATAAATTTGAAGAAAAGGACAAGGTTGTTTGTTTTGAAAAGTCTTCTGAAAAACAGCGTCTTATCCATTTATTGTTTGATGCCGAACGAGAATCGGTCGCCGACGGGAAACATGCCACTCACCGCGAGGTCATGAAAAAGATGCGGGACCGTATCGCCGCTGCGGAAAAGAGACGGCGGTCAACTGTGAAAATAGGGAGTTGCCCATGGTGAAGATCGCTCCGTCGCTGCTTTCGGCCGATTTTACGCGGCTTGCCGACGAGATCCGCTCCATCGAGGAGAGCGGCGCCGACATCGTCCATCTCGACATCATGGACGGCCACTTCGTCCCGAACATCACCTTCGGCCCGTTCGTCGTCAAGCAGATACGGGCGCTCACCAAACTGCCGCTCGACGCCCACCTGATGATAGAGGACCCCGGCCAGTTCCTGCAGGCATTCAAAGATGCCGGGAGCGACTGGATAACGGTCCATGTCGAGACCGAACGGCACCTCCACCGGACGCTTCAGCAGATACGGGCCATCGGCTGCAAGGCGGGGGTATCGCTCAATCCGCACACCGGACTCGACTGGCTGCCGTCGGTGGCCGATCTGATGGATCTCGTGCTGGTGATGACGGTCAACCCCGGTTTCGGGGCGCAGAAATACATTCCGGCGGCGGCGGCCAAGATCCGCGATATCGCCGCGTTCCGCGCGAAGCATAAACTCCCCTTCGAAATATCGGTCGACGGCGGCATCAATGAACAGACCGCCCCCGAGGTGATCGGGCTGGGCGCCGACATACTCGTCGCGGGGAACGCCTTCTTCTCGCGTCCCGCCGCCGAGCGCCCGGCGCTCCTCAGGAGACTTCGTTCCCACGGTAAGTAGCGGCGTTTCAAGGGTTTTCAGGAAAAATTCAGGGCAGGAACGGTCCGAGGAAGTTCAGTAGCACGCCCACCGGATCGTTGGTGAGCGACAGCGCCGCTATCAGTAGTCCCAGCGCCAGCATGAGTATGAAGAGGAAGGCCCGCAGTTCGGTCTGTGCCGTCATTTTTTTGCGGCGGCGCGGTTCGAAAGCGCGGAGTCGCAACTGGGTCGGTCCGCGGCCGGCGACGGGCGACTGCCCCTCCATGCTCAACGGGGCCTTTTCTTCAGCCATGACGCTCCTTGTTCTTTATCGATGCGGCGACGAAGGCGGAGAAAAGCGGATGGGGCTGGAACGGCTTCGACTTGAATTCGGGGTGGAACTGACAGCCGAGGAAGTAGGGATGGCCGGGCAGTTCGACCATCTCGACCAGACCCGTTTCCTTGTCGCGTCCCGTTATCTTGAGCCCCTTGGCGGTCAACTCCTTCTCGAAGTGTGAATTGAATTCGAGCCGGTGGCGATGCCGTTCGCTGATCGTGTCCGTTTTGTAGGCGGCGTGGGCGAGCGTTCCCGGTTCCACGGCGCAGGTGTAGGCGCCCAGACGCATGGTGCCGCCGAGTGCTTTGAGCCCTTTCTGGCCTTCCATGAGATCGATGACCGGGTATTTCGTGTTCTTGTCGAATTCGGTCGAGTGGGCGCCCTCCATGCCGCAGACATGGCGCGCGAACTCGATGGTCGCGATCTGCATGCCGAGGCAGATACCGAAGTAAGGGATATTGTTCTCGCGGGCGTAGCGGGCCGCCATGATCTTCCCCTCGATGCCGCGGTTGCCGAAGCCGCCGGGGACGAGGATGCCGTCGCATTTGCCGAGTTCTTCGATCGGGAGTTCCCCCTTTTCGAGCTTTTCCGAATCGATGTAGTTGAGTTCGACGCGGTGGGAGTTCTCGATGCCGCCGTGGTGGAGCGCCTCGTTGAGCGATTTATACGACTCCTTGAGGTCGACATACTTGCCGACCACCGCGATCCGGACGGTCCCCTTCGGGTTGTTGATCCGTTCGCAGATGGTCTCCCACTTCTTGAGTCCGGCCGAGCGCGACCAGATGTTGAGGTATTTCGCGATGATCTCGTCGACCCCCTGACGGGCGTAGACCAGCGGCAGTTCGTAGATGTTCTTCACATCGACCGCCGAGAAGACCGCCTCTTTCTTGACATTGGTAAAGAGCGCTATCTTCTCCCGCATATCGTCGGTCATCTCGGTCTCGCAGCGGCACAGGAGGATGTCGGGCTGGATACCGATGGCGCGCAGTTCTTTGACGCTGTGCTGGGTGGGCTTGGTCTTGAACTCACCTGCGGAGCGGATGTAGGGGATGAGCGTCAGGTGGACATAGAGGACATTTTCGCGTCCCACGTCGTAGGCGAACTGGCGGATCGCTTCGAGGAACGGGAGACTCTCGATGTCGCCGACCGTGCCGCCGATCTCGACCTGAATGATGTCGGCGGTCGGGGCGAGCTGGGTGATCTTCGACTTGATCTCGTTGGTGATGTGCGGGATGACCTGCACCGTCTTGCCGAGATATTCCCCTTTGCGTTCCTTGGTGATGACCGTATCGTAGATCTGGCCGGTGGTGAAATTGTTGCCGCGGCCGACGGTGATGTTGCAGAACCGTTCGTAGTGGCCGAGATCCAGATCGGTCTCGGCGCCGTCGTCGGTCACGAAGACCTCGCCGTGCTGGAAGGGGCTCATCGTCCCGGGATCGACATTGATATACGGGTCGAACTTGAGGAGGTTCACCGTGATGCCGCGGCTTTCAAGGAGCGCGCCGACGGTGGTCGAAGCGATACCCTTGCCCAGAGAACTGATGACGCCGCCGGTGAAGAAGATGTATTTGGTCTGTTTCATGGTGTCAGCCTTTGAGCGCTTCGACGCCCGGGAGCGTCTTGTCGCGTATGAATTCGAGGCTCGCGCCGCCGCCGGTCGAGATGTGGCCGATCTTGTCGGCGACCCCCGCCTTGTTCATCATCGATACCGAATCGCCGCCGCCGGTGACGGTGTGGGCCGTCGCGGCGCCCACCGCATGGGCCAGCGCGATGCTTCCCTTCGCGAAGAGGTCCTTTTCGAACACCCCCATCGGGCCGTTCCAGAAGATGGTCTTCGCCTTGGCCACTTCATCGGCGTACAGTTTTATCGTCTTCGGGCCGATGTCGAACCCGAGATAGCCGTCGGCAAAGTCGTCGTTGCCGAAGACCTTCGTTTCGGTCGCGTCGATATCGGTCGCGGCGATATGGTCGACCGGCAGGAGGAGTTTCACCTTGCGGGCGTCGGCCCCCTTGATGACCTCGAGCGCCACCGCCACCTTGTCCTGTTCGACCAGCGACTTCCCGAGTTTTATCCCCTTGGCCGCGAGGAACGTGTAAGCCATCGCGCCGCCGATGATGAGCGAATCGACCGATTCGAGCAGCGACCGGATGATGCCGATCTTGTCGCTCACCTTCGCGCCGCCGAGAATGGCCGTGAAGCCGTCTCCCCGCTTGAAGTGAAGCAGTTTGCCCAGTTCCGTTATCTCCTTTTCCATCAGGAAGCCCATGCCTCTGGTTTCCATCAGAAGCGGCAGTGCGTGTACCGATGCGTTCTTGCGGTGCGACACCCCGAAGGCGTCGTTGATGTAGATATCGCACAGTTTCGCCAGATCCTTCGCGAAGGCGCCGTCGTTGTCTCCCTCGCCGGGATAGAAGCGGAGATTCTCAAGGACGAGCACCTGTCCCGGCTTGAGTTCGCGCACCATCTGCTGGGTACCCATCCCGATGCAGTCCTCGAAGAAGATGACCTCGATGTCCATCAGTTCGGCCAGTTTCGCCGCCACCGGCTCCATGGTGTATTCCATCTTCCGTTCCCCGTCGGGACGGCCGAAGTGCGAGGCCACGATGACCCGCGCGTTGTGTTCGATGGCATGCCGGATGGTCGGTATCGCCGCCTCGATGCGGGTGGTGTCGGTGATGTTCCCCTTCTTGTCCATCGGGACATTGAAATCGGTGCGGATGAAGACCCGCTTCTCGCGGATCGCGAGGTCCTTGATAGATTTGATGGCCATGACTTTCCTCCTGACACGGCGTTAGATAGTCCCGTGACTATAGCGCGGGGGCCGGAACGAGTCAATTTTTCCCGCTGCTGCCGAGGCGGCTCGAGGCATGGTCAGGGAAGAAGGTCGGCGGGGAGGTCGGCGTACCAGACATCGCTCAGGTTGGTGAGGGCGGGCCCCTCCTCGTTGAGGCCGCCGGCCAGCCACAGGCGCCCCGCCTCGAAGAGCATCGAGGCGTCCCTTCTCGCGGGCAGGGCTGGTGCGTAGGACTCCTGCCGCCAGTCGGCGCCGTCGAACGAGAGCCAGAGGTCCTTCTGGACCCCCTCCCATTCCCTGCCGCCGCCGAAGACCCAGAGCGCTCCGTTTCCCGCCGCCGAGGCGAGGCCGGCTCGAGCGGGAAAAGCGAAGTGGGTCAGTTCTTCCCATACGATGCCATCGGTCGAGCGCCAGATATCCGAGACACCGTCGTCGTACCAGTAGCGTTCGCCGCCGATGAGGTAGAGCGCATCGTTAAGAACATGAAGTCCATGGCGTCCGCGACCGGTGAAGGGCGCGGCGGGCAGGATGCAATCCCACGCAAGGCCGTCGTCCGATGCCCAGACATCGTTCATCCCCTCGCCGTCGTAATCGAAGCCGCCCACCACCCAGAGGCGTTCCTTGAAGACCGTCGTTGCAGCATGGGAGCGGGGCGTTAACGCGGGGTCGGCGGCCGCCATCTCCCACGCCATGCCGTTGTTCGAGGCGACGATCTCGTTGACGGTCCCGGTGGAGGGGCTGTCGTTGTCGACGGGGTTGCCGCCGATGCCCCAGAGCCGGTCATGGAAGAAGGCGAAGGCCATCCCCGACTTGTTCAGGAGCGGCTGGGGAAGCGCGATGCGGGTCCAGGAGTAACCGGTCTCGGAGAAATAAACGGTGTTCTCGACCGTGATGTCGTTCTGTTGGGCCATCGATCCGCCGATGATGTAAAAACCGCGGTCGGTGCGGAGAAATGAGTGCCGATAACGGCCCGTAAACCCTTCCTGCGCCGCCAATTCCTGCCAAGTGAAGCCGTTGTCGGCCGAGTAAAAGGTCGTTGCGGTGAGTCCCTTGACGCGGTCGAACCCGGCGGTGATGATGAGCATGCCGCGTAGCGAGGCGAAGACCGCGCCGCTGCGTTCGGGAAGGCCCGCGGTGACGATCTCTTCCCAGACGATGCCGTCGGTGGAGCGCCAGAGGCCCCCTTGCGTTCCGTGCGAGTCCTTGCCGCCGGTGACATAGAGTTGTTCGTTGTGTGTCGTCACGCCGAGTTCGGTGCGTCCGGTAAAGGGTGCCGTGACGGGCTGCAACTGCCAGTTCTCCCCATCCTCGCTGTAGGCGATCCCCTCCTCGCTCCCGCCGATGACCCATGCCCGGCCGTTGAAAATGACCGGTGTCCCGTCGGGCGGATAGGGGAAGGTCTCGGTATGCCGCTCCCACATGACCCCCGCGACGGAACTGTAGATGTCGTGGAGTGGTGTCTGTGCGGTGTCGTAGCCGCCGATGACCCAAAGTTTTCCCTTGAACGAGAACACGGTAGGGAACATCCGCGGCCCGAACGGCGGCGCCCCCGATATCTTCTTCCAGCGTCCGTCGTCCGAGAGCGACACGACCGCGGCGGTCGGGTTCTCCCTGTCGGCGATGGTGTTGCTGACGACGAATGGTCGCCCGTTATGGAGCGTGCCGGCCGCCCCGCGCGTCTTTTCGTCGAGCAGCACCGGGTCGCCCGGCATGCTGTGCCACACGAAGCCGTCCCTGCTCTTCCAGACATCGTACCAGCAGAATAGCGTCTGCAGGTCGCGGAACCCGCCCATCACCCACAGGTCATCATCAAAGAGTATCTGTACCGGCCGGTAGCGGGCGGGAAGCTCGTTCATCATTCCGGAGGCGGCGGTCCAGACGATGCGGGGACCGACGATATCCTCGTCGACCGGGGGTTCCTCTTCCTCCGTGAACAGTTCCTCCGCTTCTTCGAATGCGTCGAGATCGGCGATGAGTTCGTCGTCATGGGCATCCGCCGGGGAGCCGGTGCACGAGTACAGAAGGAACAGCAGGGGGGGCAAAAAGAACTTTTTCATGGCCGCTCCTCGGTGATCCCGGTCGTCCAGACATCGCCGAAATCGAAGGCATTCCGGGCGTACTCGAAGCCGCCCAACACCCATATCCGGTCGTTATGGACCATCGACGCATGGCATGCGCGCGGCAGAAAATCGGCATTTTCCGCCTGCCGCCAGCTCCTTCCATCGGAGGAATACCAGACATCGTTGAGGTCGTCGCTGTCGGCCCCGCCGATGACCCAGAGGAAGCCCCCGAGCGAAACGACGGCATGCTCGCGCCGTGGCGTGAAGGGAGCGACCGTCTTGATCTGATGCCAAGCGATGCCGTTCTCGCTTTTCCATACCTCGTTGCCGGTGTTGTGCCAAGTGCAGCCGCCCAGCGCGTAGACCGCCCCCTCATGCACCGTGAACTCGTTGTCGCAGTAGAGGAAAGGCAAGCCACCGGCTACCTTCTGCCACGCGATACCATCGGGAGAACGCCAGATGTCGCCGTACTCGTCGAGCGAGTCGATATTCGATCCGCCGGCGAGGAAAAGGTGGTCGTTCAGGACGAAGAGTCTCATCCCGAACCGGTGGCCGAACGGCGCTGTCGAGACCGCCATCTGCCAATCGGTGCCATTCTCCGAACTCCAGACATCGCCGTTCAGTTCCTCTCCATAAGGTATATCCCCGCCGACAAGCCATAGTTTATCCTTGAATACGATAGAGGCATGATCCTGCCGTTTTCCGAACGGAGCCGCCAGAGATTCCGGCTCCCATTCGGCGCCATCGGTCGACGAGTAGATATCGGCGAGGTATACATCGTTGTCGCCGGTATATCTCGTCCGTCCCGCGATGATCCAAAAACGGTCGCGGAAGAAATTCACCGTATGGTTGAAGCGGTTGGGAAAGGAGCCGGGCCTCCACCGTTCGGTCCATGTGCCGCCGCCGTCGGTACCCCAGACATCGTTCTCGCCGAAGAACCACTGTTCGACGCTTCTTCCTCCGATGAGCAGCAGCGCGTCGTCGGTCGCGACCGGCACCGCTCCGTAGCGAGGGACGAAGGTGTCCGGCACGGCCTCTTCCTGCCACGAAACGCCGTCGGGAGAGGCCCATGCATCGCTCAGATAGGTTCCGTCTTCGGCCTGCCCTCCGACCACGCGCAATATGCCGTTCCACGAAAAGAAGAGGGTCCGTTGCCGTGGTGCGAAGGGGAGCGTCACATTAAGTTTTTCCCAATTGACGCCGTCGGCCGAGCGCCACAGCGCGTTCTCGTAGGTTTCGTCGGGCGGTGCGGCGAAAAGCCAGAGCAGACCGTCATGCACCGCGAGCGATTGACCGTCGAGCGGGCCGAACGGCGCCTCTTCGACCGCCCGTTCCCAGTTCGTGCCGTCGGTGGTGCGCCAGATGTCGGTCGGGTGCTGATATGAATATGTCGACGATCTCCATCTGCCCCCGATGACCCATAGTGAGCCGTTGAACTCCACAGCGCTCGGGTCGGTGCGTTCGCCGAAGGGACAGGGGCCGCAGGACCGTTGCCAGAACAGGCCGTCCTCCGAGTACCATGCGTCATCCAATTCCACGTTTCGTTCGCCGCCGATGACGAACAGACGGTCGTCGAAAACCGCCGTTGCATGGTCGGTGCGGTGGGTGAAGGGCGCGTTCGCGGTGACGATATCCCAGACGATGCCGTCCAGCGAACCGTACACATCATCGAGCGAAACGGCATACAAGGCCCTCCCGATCGCGGCGACCGACTGACGGCCGCCGTAGCGGAACGGCGCATCGGTCGCCATGCGGGTCCACTTCTCCAGATGGACCGGCGGGCCGATATCATCATCGGGTAACGGGTCGGTCGGGCCATCACTCAGCATCTCCTCGGGCGAAGGGTCGCTTTCCTCAAGGATTGGATCGTCTTCAGACATCGTGTCCTCGGGAAGCGTTTCGTTGTCGATATCGTTATCGTCGGGATGCGATGTGTCGTCGGGCGCCGCGTGGCAGGCGGCAAGCAACAAGGCCAGCGCGAGAGGTGACAACCGACGTAGCGACACGACTTTTCCCCGAGAGATGACCAGCCCATTATAGCAAGACAGGCGTAATTGGCAATTTGTTCCGGGAAGGGAAAGGGGAGACTTACTTCATAAGCACTTTGGTGATGACATCGATCATGCGGTTCGAGTAGCCCCATTCGTTGTCGTACCACGCGAGGACCTTGAGCAGGTTGCCGCCCATGACCTGCGTGTAGGGGGCGTCGACGATGCCGCTGTGCGGGTTACCGTTGAAATCCTTTGATACCAATTCCTCGTCGGAGACGGCGAGGATGTTCTTGAGTTCGCCGTTCGCATATTCGCGGAATTTGGCGTTGACCTCTTCCTTGGTGACGGTGTTCTCCAGCTCGTAGACCGCGTCGACCAGCGACACATTGGGCGTCGGGACGCGCACCGAGATGCCGTCGAATTTCCCTTTGAGTTCGGGAATGACCAGTCCCACCGCCTTGGCGGCGCCGGTGGTGGTCGGGATCATCGACAGGGCGCCGGCGCGGGCGCGGCGCAGGTCCTTGTGCTCGAGGTCGAGTATGCGCTGATCGTTGGTGTAGGAGTGGATGGTGGTCATGAAGCCTTTCTTTATCTTCCAGTGCTTGTGGATGATGTAGGTGACCGGCGCATAGCAGTTGGTGGTGCAGGAGGCGTTGGAGATGATATGATGCTTGGACGGGTCATAGGCTTTGTCGTTGACGCCGTAGACCAGCGTGATGTCGGCGTCGTTGGCCGGCGCGCTGATGAGCACCTTCTTGGCGCCCGCCGCGCGGAGTATCTCGGCCTTATCTTTCTTGGCGTACTTGCCGGTCGACTCGACGACGATATCGATGTCCTGCGCCTTGTAGTCGAGCTGGGCGCCGTCCTTGATGGCGGTGACCTTGATCTCTTTGCCGTCGATGACGATGCCGTTCTCGGTCGCCTTCACTTCGCGGTTCCAGATCCCCGCGACCGAATCGTACTTGAGCAGATGGGCGAGCGTCTTGGCGTCGGTGAGGTCGTTGATCGTGACGAATTCCATGTCCTCGCGGCCGTAACCGATGCGGAAAACCATTCTGCCGATGCGACCGAACCCGTTGATAGCCACTCTGATCTTTTTAGCCATGGTCTTCTCCGTAAAAAAGTTACTCTTTGTATGGTCCCGTTGTTTTATAGAACGGACGCTGAAGCGAATAGATCTGTTTGGTCCAGTTCTCCTCCATGTCGCCCTGCATGCCGATATGGACGGCGTCGAGATTGGCGTCGAGATTGTCGGCCATCGCGACGATGAGGGCGTCCATGGTCTTGGGCCGCTTGGGCGACCCGAAGTCGTACTCGCCGTGGTGCGAAAGCATGATATGGAGCAGTTCCATCTGCAGCTCGGCGTTGTCGGGGAGCGCTTTTTTCAGGATCTTCTCGATGAAGGAGGCGCCCATGTAGACATGACCGAGCAGCCGCCCGCGGTCGCTGTACTTCTCGACGATGGAGGTCGAGGCGTTGACCTGAAACTCGAATATCTTGCCCACATCGTGGATAAGCGCGCCCACGAGGATGTTCCTCCGGTTGATCGGATAGCGTTCCTCGTAGCGCTCCCCGATGGAGAAGGCGAGTTCGGCGACATTGAGCGAATGCTCCCACAGACCGCGACGGTAACTGTGATGCATGCTTTTCCCGGCCGGGATGGAGCGGAAAAGGTCCCAGACGCGTCCCGACGCCTCGAATTCTTCGATGACGGCGCGCCGCTGCGGATCGAGCAACTCCTTCGCCCGTTGCCAGCGCGCGACGAGCGCATCGACACTCTCCGGCGATTCGGGGATGATGCCGGGAATGGCGTCCAGCTCCGCGGGCGGCACCAGCGCGGCGCCCTCGATGACCACCTGCAGGGAGTTCTGGTATTTCGAGACGCGGCCGTTCATCACCTTGATGATGTTGCCCGCCTCGGTGGTGTTCTCGATGCCGTCGGCGACATCCCAGACCTTACCGTTGATGTTCGCCGTGCCGTCGGTCAGTTCAAGGTCGATGTAGCGGGAGCTGTTCTTGCCGGTCTTCACCGCCGCGCGCCGCACCAGAAAGTAACACCGGCTGTCGGGTATGATGACGCGCCCCTCTTCGAGCGCCGCTATGAGCATCCGTTCTTTTGCCATGCTTAATCGAACCGGAAATGTTTTTTGACCGGTTTGCGCACCTCCCACGTGCAGGCCATCTCGGCCGGGAAGGTAACGAAGTCGCCTTTCTTTATTTCGTAGCGCTTGCCGGTGTCGCTGTCGGTGACGGTGATCTCTCCTTCGAGGAAAAGACACTGTTCCTGCGAATCGTAGAACCACGGGAATTTAGAGACCTCTTTTTCCCAGATGGCCCAACTTCTGATGCCGCGATCCCGGATCTCGGTGTCGCTCAGTTTCTCGATGATGACGGACATAGATTCCTCCGTAGGGAAGGGGGTTCACAAACGGTGGCAGTCTATCCGTCGCGGGAAAAAAAAGCAACTTTTCGGGAGCACGGTCGACCGGTGCGCCGGACCTTACTTCGCGGCCGGTTCAGCCGGAGCGGGGGCGGGAGCCGGAGCGGGGGCCGGTTCAGCCGGAGCGGGGGCGGGAGCGGCGGCGGGGGCGGGCGCGGCGGCGGGGGCGGGAGCGGCGGCCGGCTTGTCCTTCGCCTCGCACTCGTTCTTGCACTTGGTGAAGTAGTTGTCGCACTGTTTCTGCGCATCGGGCGATTTCGACAGTGACACGCAACCGTTGAAACCCATGGCGCAGTTCTTGAGGCATTCGGTCGGGAACGAGTTCACATCGACCGCCGATTTTTCCGAACACGCCACCAACAGGAACAGGGCACACAGCGTCCCAAGCAAAAACATCTTCATCACGAATCCTCCCTCACAACTTTTACCAGTAACCTCGGATAGCGGCCCGACCATCCGGAACAACCTGCCGAAAAGGACGCTCCTTCCGGCACCCAGAGTGAGGTAAGTATAGCGAAAGGGAGGAGGGAAGTCAAATTAATAGTATACAAGAAGAATTATGAAATGGTTATGAGGAAAAGATCCTTTTCACCGTGTCGGTGAACTCCTTGAAGAGAGGTCGCTCTTTGACCTCTTCATCGAAAATATGCAGTTCTTCCAATGCCTTCTTGTGCTTTCCGGAAAGATTTTTGGGTATCTCGAGCCGCAGGACGACATACTGATCGCCCCGTCCGCGCCCCTGCACCGAGGGGAATCCTTTTTCCTTTAGGCGCATTTTGGTTTCCGATTGAGTGCCGGCCGGTATCTTGAGTTCGACCTTTCCTTCCATGGTCGGGACCTCGATCGCCGCGCCGAGCGCCAACTGAGGATAACTGACCGGCACGATGAGATAAATATCGTTGCCGTCGCGGTGGAACAGCGGATGATCGGCCACCTGCACCGCGAGGTAGAGGTCGCCGCGCGGGCCGCCGCCCGATCCGGCGTTCCCCTCACCGGCCACGCGGATCTTCTGGTCGGTGTCGATGCCGGCGGGGATGTTGACCGACAGTTCCTTTTCTTCGCGGACAAAGCCGGTACCCTGACACGGTTTGCAGGGTTTCTCCACGATGGTCCCCTGTCCCTGACAACTCGGGCAGGTCTGCGCCATCTGGAAGAAGCCGTGCGAAACGCGCACCTCGCCGCGTCCCTGACAGGTGGGGCAGTTCTTGCGGCCGCTGCCCGCTTCGGCGCCGGTGCCGTTGCATTTCGCGCACCGGCCGCTCCGGGTGACGCGAACCTCCCTTTTTACCCCGCGGTAGGCATCGTCGAAGGAGAGGCGGATGTTCATCAGCAGATCGCCCCCCTGCCGGGCCGAAGAGCGGCTCCGTCGCCGCGAGCCGCCGCCGAAAAATTCGCCGAAGATGTCCCCGAGGTCGCCGAAAGAATCGCCGAAGTCGAACCCTCCCGGCGCGCCGCCGCCGAAAGGCGTCCCCTTGATGCCGTCTTCGCCGAACTGGTCGTACAACCGGCGTTTTTCCGGGTCCGACAGCGCTTCGTAGGCGTGGTTGATCTCCTTGAACTTCTCCTCGGAGGCCTTGTCCCCCTTGTTGCGGTCGGGATGATATTTGATCGCGAGTTGCCGGTAGGCTTTCTTTATCTCGTCAGCCGAGGCGGAGCGGGAGACGCCGAGTGTCTGGTAGAGGTCGGCCATAGGTCCGGGTGGTTACTCCTTCGGCTTGAAATCGGCGTCCACTACCGAACCGTCCTTCCCGTCGCCCGAGGGGGCGGTGGCGCCGGAGTTGTCGGGGGATACGTTCTTGTATATCTTTTCGGCGATCTTGTAGGCGCTCTGGCCCAACGCCTGCGTCTTTCCCTTTATCGTTTCGAGATTGTTCGATTCGAGTCCCTTGCGCAGATCGGCGATCTTCTCTTCGATGTCGTTCTTCTCTTCGTCGGTAATTCTGTCGACATACTCTTTGAGCGATTTTTCGGTCGAATAGATGAGCTGTTCCGCATTGTTGCGCACGCCGACCAGTTCTTTGTGCTTTTCGTCCTCGTCCTTGAATTTCTCCGCCTCGGCGATCATCCGCTTGACCTCGTCGTCGGTCAGGCCGGAGCCCGCCTTGATGACGATGTTCTTCTGCTTGCTGGTGCCGAGGTCCTTCGCGGTGACGTTGAGAATGCCGTTGGCGTCGATATCGAAGGAGACCTCGATCTTGGGCACGCCGCGCGGCGCCGGCGGTATATCCTGCAGATCGAATTCGCCGAGCATCTTGTTCTCGACCGCTATCTCGCGCTCGCCCTGGAAGACGCGCACCGTTACGGCGGGCTGATTGTCCATCGCGGTGGAGAAGATCTCGGTCTTTTTCGACGGGATGGTGGTGTTGCGCGGGATGAGCCGCGTGAATACGCCGCCGAGCGTTTCGATGCCGAGCGAGAGCGGGGTGACATCGAGCAGGAGCACATCCTTCACGTCGCCCTTCAGAACGCCGCCCTGTATCGCCGCGCCGACCGCCACGACCTCGTCGGGATTGACCCCCTTGTGCGGTTCCCTGCCGAAGAACTCCCTGACGATGCGCTGTATCATCGGCATGCGGGTCATGCCGCCCACGAGAATGACCTCGGTGATGTCGCCGGTCGAGACCTTCGCGTCCTTGAGCACCTTCTTGCACGGTTCGATGGTGCCGTTGGCGAGATCTTCGACGATGCTTTCGAGTTTCGCGCGGCTCAGGGTGATGTTGAGATGCTTCGGGCCGGTCGCGTCGGCGGTGATGAAGGGGAGGTTGATGGTCGTTTCCATGGCGCTGGACAGTTCGTGCTTCGCCTTCTCGGCCGACTCTTTGAGCCGCTGGAGCGCCATCGCGTCCTTCGACAGATCGATGCCGCTTTCCTTGCGGAATTCGCCGACCAGCCATTCGATGATGCGCTGATCGAAATCGTCGCCGCCCAAAAAGGTGTCGCCGTTGGTCGCGAGCACTTCGAACACGCCGTCGCCCAGTTCGAGTATCGATATATCGAAGGTGCCGCCGCCCAGATCGTAGACGGCGATCTTCATGTTCTTTCCCTTCTTGTCGATGCCGTAGGCGAGCGCCGCCGAGGTCGGTTCGTTGATGATGCGCAGAACGTTGAGTCCCGCGATCGTGCCGGCATCCTTGGTCGCCTGCCGCTGCGAATCGTTGAAGTAGGCGGGAACGGTGATGACCGCCTCGGTCACCGGTTCGCCGAGATACCCTTCGGCCGTTTCCTTCATCTTCTGGAGCACCATCGCCGATATCTGCGGCGGCGAATAGTCCTTGCCGTCGATGCGGACCCACGCGTCGCCGTTGGGCGCCTGTACGATCTCGAAGGGCGCTATCTTCTTCATTTTCTCGACCTCGGCGTCCTCGTACTTGCGGCCGATAAGCCGCTTGATGGAATAGAGCGTCCGCCGCGGATTGGTGACCGCCTGCCGTTTGGCGAGCTGGCCGACGAGCCGCTCACCCTTGTCGGTGAAGGCGACGATGGACGGGGTCGTCCGGACCCCTTCGCTGTTCTCGATGACCTTCGGGTCGCCCCCTTCCATGATGGCGACGCACGAGTTGGTGGTGCCCAGATCGATGCCGATCACTTTACCCATTGGATCCCTCCGTATCGTTGGTTTCAGTCGTTATCTCTTTCTGCTCTTCGGCGGGGGCGTTGCCCGAGGCGACCTCGACCATCGCGGGCCGCAGGACGCGGTCCTGATAGCGCCAGCCTTTGAGATATTGCGCCGTTATTTCGTTAGGCCCCTTTCCCGCGACATCGGCCATCCGCATCGCCTGATGGAGATTCGGATCGAACGGCGTACCGAGCGATTCGAACGGCTCAACGCAGTAGCGTTTGAGTATCGCGTCGACGGCGCTGTTGAGGTGGCGCACCCCGTCGACGAAGGCGGCGGTCTTCTCGTCGTCCGCGACGGGGGCGAAGGAGAGCGCCTTTTCCAGATCGTCCTTCACGAGCAGGAATTCGCGGAAGAAGCCTTCGTTCGCATATTTCATCTTCGTGCGGAAATCGCCTTCGAGCCGCGCTTTCTGGTTGCGGTTCTCGGCGACCAGTTGCTTGACGGTATCCTCGAGTTCGCGCAGTTTCTTACGCGTCTCCTCATCGGCGGGCGCCGCGGGTCCCTTTCCCGGGGCGGGGGCCGGCGTCTCTTCGCTCTGTCCGTCCCGCGCCTGCTCCATCTGGGCGCCGAGCGCGTCGGCCATCTCCTGCAGGGAGAACCCGTTAGCGGCTTCGGTCTGGTCGAGTTCCACTACCGGGGGAGCATCGGCGACGGGCGGTCTTTTCTTCTCTTTCTTCATCAGCCACACCTCATCGTAAGCCGGTGGAAGATATAAGCAGATTGCGCGTATAGTCAATGATCGGGATGATCTTGGCGTAGTTCATGCGGCGCGGCCCGATGACGCCGACCACTCCCATCAGTTCACCCTCCGGTATCTCGTAGGTGCTCAGGATAGCGGAGCACTCGGCGGAGCAGAAAAGGTCCGATTCGGCGCCGATGAAGATGCGGACATCGCGCGAATCGGCAACGCGGTTGAACAGGTCGAGGTAGAACTGGTTGCGCCGGAAATTCTCCAAAAGCAGTTTTATCTGGCGTGTCTCGGCGGCGCCGATGTAGTCGAAGACATTGGTCTCGCCGCTGGTGCTCGTCCGGACCGTCTCCTGCGCGGCCAGCAGGATGCGGTCGAGCAACTGTTCGTATTTCTCCTTGAGGGTGTGGAGTTCACGCAGGAAATGCCCCTTGATCTCGAAAAGCGTTTTTTCGGTCAGGTGGGCGTTGATGAAGTTGCGGAGTTTCTCGAGTTCGTCGCGGGCCGGTTCTTCGGAAAGTTCCACCACCCGGTTCGAGATGCCGCCGAGGCTGTCGACCAGTATCACCAGCACGCGGCGCGGTCCCGCCGGGACGAAGTCGATGTGGCGGATGGTCTTCATCCGCGACTCTTTGGTCAGCACAAAGCCGGTGTAGTGCGAAAGTTCCGATATCATTTCGGGAATGGCGGTCATCAGCGAGGGAAGATCGGCGCGGAGCGTCTCTGAACGATCGTCGATGTGCTGTTTGTCGGTGGCGGCGATCTTACGCACTTTCAGGATGTTGTCGACGAAGTAGCGAAGCCCCGCGTCGGTCGGGATGCGCCCCGACGAACAGTGCGCCTTGCGGATGAAGCCTTTTTCCTCGATGCTCGCGAAGATGTTGCGGATCGTCGCCGACGACATGCCGCCCACCAGACGGCTCACCAGATGAGAGCCGACCGCCTCGCCGTTCTCGGAGTAGAGATTGACGATGGAGCGGAGTATGTCCTTTTCGCGCTCGTTCAATTCGGCGCGGTTGGCCGCAGTGTTTTCGGATAGTTGCATCATCACTACCGCTTGAGTTCGCTACCCATATAATAAAGGATGCGCCAAAGTCAAGCGAGCGGTCGAAATTTCCTTTGGACTTTCAAAGGAATTTAGAAAAAGGGGATATTACGCTTTTAATCCGCTGTGAGGCACTTGACTTCATATCTTTCAATGAAAGCAATTTTGGGCGCTTGTCCTAATAGAGGATATTTGTTAATTTCTGTTTTTGAAATAAGAATCACCATATATGGGGAAGATATTGCATCGAGACATGCGCAGTCGGTTTGTTGGGGACCAGTAGTAATTATTGAATAATCGATCGCAAGAAGTGTTTCGTTGATTATATATACATCATTGATCGAGTATTTTGTACAACCAGTACTGCCTAGGTATCCTGTTGATAAAACATACACCAAATTATTATTATAATTAATATTGTTCTTTATTTTCGGAAAGAATTTGTTCATTTCTTCAGCTGAACTTATATTTACTGTAAGTTTCTCATTATATGTGTTGTAGTCTTCTCTACCATCATCATCGCCATTGAGAGTGGTGAATGCTAGACTTTCCCCAGTTTGGTCAAGCCCATTTCCTGCTTTAATATCATTATCGCTTTTAATATCATCGAGGGCTTCAGAAATATCTGTATTCAGAACTTCGGGACTGTCTGTGATACTATCAGCCTCCTTCGGATCGCAGGCAATAGAACTCAATAAGACTAAAATTAACACCATAAGAAATACTACCGTTTTCATATCATACCTCTTCTTAGTCGTCTTTATTAACCCAAAGTCCAAGATATATATTCAACTCCGGATCATTATCATAACGAGCATATTTCTTTATCTTTACCTTATATGTCCCCGTTGTGGTTGCAACGAAACTAACAACTTCTTCTGGATTGGAGCGAGAGGCACTTGAGGCTATTTGAGTTCCACTTGGATTATATGCCTCTAAGTCAAAATCTATGCCTATTTTATGATTGGGTTCTTGTGAAGATATATATGTTCCCGTATTAAGCCAAGCAATAGCGATCTTCACTTTTTTTGATGCTGTTGCAGAAAAAGTATGCTCAACTTTATTATCTGTAGTTCCATCACTGGAATCCCATGAACTCCAGTTGCTTGCCTCTCCTTCCCAATATTTGACGGAGCCTTCATAATATATTGACCTAAAATCAACGCCCCCGTATCCGCAAGTTTCGAGGTTCGGATAGGAGCTGAAATTGGAATTGGTTGCAATGGCATCCGTTGTTGAAGCAAGTATTGCCGCCTTGGCTAGATGTGGTCTATATTTAAGCCATGTATATGCGCCCATTAGATCGGCAAGGAATGCTGACACATGAGGGGTGGAAAAACTTGTGCCGCTATCTGTAACACCATTTGCCGAAATATTAACCCCAGGTGCCATCACCTCGGGTTTTTCAGCGAAACCATCCAAAAAGTTAGAAAATGATGCTTGCGTCATGTTTGTGTCGTCGTATGCGCCAACAGTAATTACATTTGCTGCTTTGCCGGGACAACCTACATATCTACTAGTATCTGTAGGGGGCGTATCTGTTCCGTAATTACTGGCTGAAAACACCGTCGTTATAAGCTTCTCATATATAAAATCATCCCAAGCTTCACAGTATACCTGATAATCCGCATCTTTGGAATATTTTATATGCCAAGAATTACTAGCAATATAAACTGGAGGGTTGCCCGGTGATCCATCTAAATAATCATCTGGGGTCCATGTTTCTCCTATGTTTCCGCTACAATATATGTATGATTCAGGTGACACTGCGCGTAGGACACCAAGATTTAATAGATTGTGATTCAGTTGACCATCCCCTTCATACAACATTTCATATTTATATCTATCAATATAAGTCGGTGTCCAATTGGGCGGCAGGAAAACCAGGTATTGTTCGGTAGGACAACCTTCGTCTTGAAAGAATATACCTATATTATTGCCGTGTCTATTATAATCAAGGGCCCAAGGGTCGATATTCGTTGCCGACATATAATCTGCGGAGTCATATACTATCTCCGGAAAACTATCAATGGTTTTCACTTCTTGAGGAAGTATTTTTATAATTTGATCTATCTTTCCTTTTTTTACTTTCATCGTGATCATCATTGATGCAAGACTATTTTCATTAACATACGAATCTATTTGATCGTTTTTTATTGTTGTGATCATAGCTCGCCAAATATTTTGACGAGAATGATTTCTTTCTTCATTTCTATATAAGACATCCGCCTGTCTCACCTCTTCGAGTTCTTGATATTGTTCTTTGATCGTTTCTGTTTCATCAACTACAATATTGTAAATTTCGCCATCTTTATCGATATCCATAGATGCTACAGAGGGAGCTTCTTGTTGGTGTTGAACTGTTTGAAAAAGAACAATGTCCAAAAATTGTTCGTCAGAAATACTTTCATCAGAAAGAGCTTTCTGTAGGTCTTTGCCAATTTTGATCGTCGAAGAAGCCCCTAGCGACAAACAAAGAAAGAAAACACTAAAGAAAACAATCGTTTTAATGCTTTTCATCTAGCTCTCCATTTTAAAATGTGTTTTATGGGTAAGTCATCGTTTTTCCTTTCTGTTTTTTCTATATTTCATTTTGTTTTTCGCCCCTGCGAAATATGAAGAAGGCCGCACCGCACCAACTACCCCTCCCGTGGTAGGATACTCTTTTAAGAGTCAGGAACTGAGGAAAAGGATTCACTATCTTTGAAAGTATTTTTCTGCTTATTGATATTGTTCGGCATTTTCTTCTTTTGATGGTAGTGGCGAATAGGTATCAATTGTAATAAGAATGCTTTTCCCCGCACCAAGCCCCACGCAGATATATTTCAACTTTGAAATAACTATCCAGATGCATGATAGACAGGGTGGCAAATAAAGTCAAATTACCGAATCAAGACATCTAAAATCTTACCGAGAGGAGATACGTCAAGACATTTGGT
>CALMRE010000172.1 GCA_937871295.1 uncultured bacterium
TGTCCCCACCGGATCATCAATGGAATTTTTCTATTTAAGCAGAGCGACGAATTTGCTGAAGTCGAACTCGGCGGTCAGGGTCGCCAGTTTCTTCTGACCGGCCGGAGTGATGGTGAAATTCATCTCGCGTTTATCCTCCTTGCCGAAGGCACGGAGGATAAGCTCGGCGTCTTCAAGCGACCGCAGGGTGCGGGACATCATCGAGGGGGTGGTATGGAGTTCTCTGGCAAGATCAGTGCTGCGACGGGTCCGGCCGTCGCCGAGCATGGCAAGGACGATCGCTTCGTTCAGGAGCATTTTCTGTTCGTGGTAAAGATACTCCTCAAAGGCATAAATGTGACTGAGGGTTTTCTTCATCTTGAGAAGCGCACTTTCTTTCATAGGATCCCTCCCTGTGAATGAAAAAAAACGGTTGATTATATCTGTGTTAAAACAGGATGCAAGATACCCCGTTAGGGGATGAGTTCGCAGTATTTCTCGATGTATTTGTTGAAGAGGAAAAAGGTCCGCGCGGTGGCCGGGTCGATCTCCTCGCCGAGGCGACCGTAGACCATCCAGCCCTCGGGGCGTTGGGAGCCAATGAGATAGGTTTCGCCTTCGGCGAAGGTGCGTTCGGTTCTTACGACCTCGCCACCGATAGAGTTGCTCCATCCGGCAGTGAAGGTTTTGGTGATCTTGAGTTTCTGCATGGGTTTCTCCTTAGTTTAAGTGGCGATCCAGCGGACCAAGTGGCCGGGGGTGACTTCGATGACCCGCGCCTTCTTGAGGATGTCGAGGACCGTTTCATACTGTTGCAGGGTCATTCCCTGTGCCATGAGGTTCGAGTAGAGCGTGCCGGAAGGCACCTCGCGCAGCTCCTTTACCGTGTCGGCGATGGCGCGAACGATGCCGAGCGCGGCGGCGGCTTTGGTGGTCATGGGGTTCTCCTTCTGGTTGTTGATGTTGACGGATCTCCGTTCCCTGAATTCCTCCTGCTTCCCCTTGTTCCAGCGAGAAACGGGGCTGTAGTAGCCGACGATCCGCGAGTAGACATCGCAGGGAGCGTCGCAGGGTTTCGGTGTCTGGTTGGCGTTCTGGGTCATGATGGGGGCGCCTCCGTGTAGTTTGTGATCATGCCGGGGAAAAAGGATTCAAGGCGACTCCCGTGCCCCAGAGAAGCCAAATACATCGCCCTGTAAAGGTCGCTACGGGAAAATGCCGAATTCGCGGCATCGCGCATTTTCCGGTCTTTCTCAAAGAGCAGGAAGCCCTGTCCTTTAGAAAGAGCGACCAGAGACAGGTGTTTGAGAAGGGAACAGCCGTTGGGGCAGTTCCCCTTCAACGACAAATTTTTTCTGCTCACGGTTTTTCTCCTATATAGGATGTTTGTGTGTTCAGTCGGTCAGAGGGTGTTCATATCCCCCACCGGTCCTTGTAGAGCCGGTCGAGGGCATCCTCGCGTGAGAGGAGGCCGTCGCGGTAGTTCTCCCATATCTGAAAGCGACCGGCGTCCACGCCGAAGAGGAAAAAGGGATTTTCAGAGCGATCGAGGAGTGCGGCGCACTCTTCGCGAGTGTAGCGGGGCGTCAGGCCTCTTTTTTCTCGGTCAGCGGCCGGGTGCATTGTGATACGGTGAAGGTTCTTCTTGCCTTGAATTCGTCCTGCTTTCCCTTGTTCCAGTTCTCGACCGGCCGGTAGTACCCGACCACGCGGGAGAAAACCTCCATTTTTTGGTTGCAGGAGGGGCTCTTCGGTTCTTTTTCCACGGTGTTCATGTTCTGGGTCATGGTTCTTCTCCTTCACGATCCGTTCCTCCGTATTTTAGAATAAAGGAGTTGCAAGTCAAATATTTCCGAAGGCGCTATTAGGGCGGCTTCCGCATTTGGCTTCAGACGAACGAAACGAGGCTGGGGCAGGTGTTGACTAGAACGCGGCCCAGTTGATGTCGTCCTGCGGTTCCTCGTCCTCGAAGGCCTCGGCGGCTATCTTTTGTGCGGCCGAGAGGTCGATATTGTCGGCGTATTGGCAATACCACTGTCCTTTGTTCGTGTAGACATAGATCATGGTGGAACTGAATTGGGGTCGCGGAAGAATGCTGACTTTCATGTCTTTTTTCTCCGTGTTTTGTTCTTGGGTTGTGTAAGCGGTATCGGCCGCGTCTGGAGCGTGTCGAGGTTGACGAATACCCCCTGACAGTCGAGGTTGGCCTGTCGGATGAGTTTCCAGAGGAGGTCGGCGGCATAGGCCGCCATCATCGTATTGATGTAGAGGTCCTGCTTTCCGATCGCTTCAGCGAGCGAACAGGAGGGGGTATCGTCGTCACGGTCGGCCTTCTCGTAGTCGGGGTAGAGTTCAAAGATGTTCCTGAGATGGAGGTTCCGGCGTTCCGAGGGGCGGGTGAAGAGCGAAGCGACCACCACCTGCCCGGTGGTCTTGGTGTTGCCGCAGTCTATCCAGTAGAGAGGGTTGTTCTCGTAATGGTGGCCCCGCTGTTGGGTCTCCCGTATGGCGTTCAGTATGTCGAGGCGGGCGGCGACCGAATCGACGGTACTGATATAGATGTTGGAGCGGAACGCGGGGTGCTCTTCCTTCGGGCCTATCGCGCAGGGGTAGGCCTCCCACCGGATCCCGAAGAAGCGATTGACCCGCTGAGTGTGCGAGATCGCCTTGGCGGTCCCTATCTCACAGACGGGGAACGACTGACGGGCGACATTGGCGGCCGTTATCGTGTCCGGGTCGAACACCTTGACCT
>CALMRE010000173.1 GCA_937871295.1 uncultured bacterium
AGTTCTCGGGCGGCCAGATAGACAATATCGCCCGGCGGGTGCTCATCGGCAATCTATTCAAACCGCATAACGGGTTGACCGAAGTTCTCGAACTGTGCAAAGAAGAGTTGGGTTTCAAGTGGAAAAACAATAAAAGCCGGGTCGGGTTTAGAGAAACACTTTTGAACAAGGAACCAGCAAAATAATCACCGATAGAACTCTCTTCTCACCTTAACATGACATGATTTTTTGCTTGCAATGTCGTCAAGTTGCGAGTAGTATTGGCCCGCTATTGGGAGGAACGCATGGCGAAGAAACTGCTCATCATAGGCGGCGGCGTCGCGGGTCTGTCGGCCGGTATCTACGGCCGGATGAACGGCTACGACACCGAGATATTCGAGATGCACACGATCCCCGGCGGCGTCTGCACCGCATGGAAGCGCGGCGACTACCTGTTCGACGGCTGCATCCACTGGCTGGTCGGATCCAAACCGGGTAACGATTTCCACACCATCTGGAAGGAACTCGGCGCCATCAAAGAGCGTAAGATATACGACCACGAACAGTTCGTCCAGTTGCATATCGGCGGCAAGACGGTCCACTTCTACACCGATATCGACCGATTCGAAAAACACCTGCTCGAACTCGCCCCCGAGGACGAAAAGGAGATACGGAGACTGGCGAAAAGCATCCGCAAACTGACGCGGCTCGAGATGGCGGTCCTCAAACCGACCGCACTGTTCACCGTCGCCGAATGGGTCCGCTACGGGATCAAGATGTTCCCGTTCCTCGGCGAGATGATGCGCCTCCTTTCCACCCCGATGACCGATTTCGCCCGCCGGTTCAAGAACCCGACGCTCCGCACCGCGTTCTCTACCATTTTCCCCATCGACGGTTTCGCACTCGGCTTTTTCGCCATCACCATGGCCTGGATGCACAATAAGACCGCCGGGGTCCCCGAGGGCGGTTCACTCCCCTTCGCGCTGAATCTCAAGAAACGGTACGAGTCGCTCGGCGGCGTGCTGCATCTCGGCAAAAAGGTGACGGGCATCACCGTCGAGAACGGCATCGCGGTCGGCATCACTCTCGCCGACGGGACGACCCGGCGCGGCGATACGGTCATTTCGGCGGCCGACGGCCATTCGACCCTTTTCAACCTGCTCGAAGGAAAGTATCTCACCAAAAAGCTGAAGCGTTACTACGCCGACCCGATACTCTTCCCGGCGACGCTCCAGATATCGCTCGGCGTCCGCCGCGATCTACGCGCCGACCCGCACACCGTGGCCCGGGTACTCGATCAGCCGGTCATCATCGGCGGCCTTCCCCAGCCGTCGGTGACGGTGCAGAACTACAGTTTCGACCCCTCGTTCGCCCCGGCGGGAAAAAGCGTCATCGTCTGCTATCTCTTCACCGACTACGACCACTGGGAAAAACTCTATACGACCGACCGCGCCGCCTACGAAAAGGAAAAAACGAAAGCGGCCGACGACCTCATCGCCCTCCTTGAGCGCTGGTATCCCGGCATCGGCGGCGAGGTGGAGGTGCGTGATGTGGCCACCCCGATGACCTATGTCCGCTATACCGCCAACTGGCGCGGCGCATGGGAAGGCTGGGCGCCGACCGTGAAGACCTTCAAATGGAAGATACCGACCGAACTGCCGGGACTCAAGAATTTCCACATGATCGGCCAGTGGACCACCCCCGGCGGCGGACTGCCCCCCGCGGCGATGCAGGGGCGCAACCTCATCCAGATACTCTGCGACCGCGACGGTCGCCCCTTCACGACCACCGAGGCGTAAGATGACCATCTACCGCATACCCGAAACGGTCACTTACGAGAATTATCCCGACCTCTTGGCCCGCGTTCTGCACGACATCAAGGGACAGGAGGAGATCGTTCTCGATCTTGAGGAGGTGCGCCTCGATTCCCCCACCAAAGCCTTCATCCGGCGGCTCGTCTCCTGTAGTGCCTGCAAGGTGAAACTGCCGGAGAACCGCGTCGCCGACATTCTCTACCGCCGCCCCGAAACGGCGTCCGGCGACCGTCCCGACGGCAGAGCGCTCGACCGGCTCGGCGAAACGATCTTCTCCCTGCTGGACAAGGTGTTCCTGTTCTGCATCATCTTCGTCGATATGCTCTACTACGCGGCGCAGTCGCTCTGGGACCGGCGCCACATCGTGAAGTCGGATACGATCCGCAACGCCCTCTACATCGGCTACAAGGCGGTCCCCATCGTGATGCTCCTCTCGTTCCTGATCGGGCTGACCCTTTCGATACAGGCGGCCATCCAGATGGCGAAACTGGGCGGCCAGTCCTACATCTCGACCCTCATCGGCATCGCGATGTTCACCGAACTGGGACCGCTGGTGACCGCCATCATCATCGCCGGCCGCACCGGCAGCGCCATCGCCGCCGAGATCGGCACGATGGTGGTGATGGAGGAGGTCGACGCCCTCAAAACGATGGGCATCCGGCCGCTCAAATTCATGCTGGTGCCGAAATTCTGGGCCTTCACCCTCTCGATGCCGATACTGACCCTCGCCGCCTGCTTCGCCGGCATCTTCGGCGGGCTTCTGGTGGCCGGTTTCTACAATGTCCCCTACAGCGCCTTCATCAACGAGATAATCCATGTTATGAAACTGAAGGATATCGTCTGGGGCGCCATCAAGAGCCTCACCTTCGCGTGGGTCATCCTCGCCATCGCCTGCTATCAGGGACTTCATGTCCGCGGCGGCGCCGACGCGGTCGGCCGCGCCACCACCGATTCGGTCGTCGTCTCCATCTTCATGGTGATCGTCATCGACGCCGCCTATTCCCTCATCCTTTACACCTAGGAGCCCGCAATGACCCTGTTCATGCTCATCGGCGGTTTTATCCTGCTCACCCTCGGCGCCTCGTGGCTGGTCGACGGCGCCGCATCCATCGCCAAACGCTACGGGATATCGAGTCTGGTCATCGGACTGACGGTCGTCGCCTTCGGCACCTCGGCCCCCGAGATGGTGGTCAATGTCGTCTCGGCGCTACAGGGGACCACCGATATCGCCATCGGCAATGTGCTCGGATCGAACATCTTCAACATCTTGGCCATACTCGGACTTTCGGCGCTCATCCGCCCCCTGCCGGTGCAGGAGAGCACCATCCGGACGGAGATACCGCTCAGCCTCATCGCCGCGCTCCTCCTGTTCCCGCTGGGCGCATCGTTCCTGTCGCTGCCGCTCGACGGCCCCGATCCGGCGGCGCTCGGCCGTATCGACGGCATCATCCTGCTCCTGTTCTTCGCCTACTTTCTGCGCCATACCTTCAAAACGGCGCGGTGCGGCACCGACGAATGCGGCGACATGCAGGTCTACGGCCTACCGCGCTCCATCGCCATGGTCGTCGCGGGACTCGCCATGCTCGTCTTCGGCGGCAAATTCCTCGTGGACGCGGCGGTCGAGATCGCCCGCTACTTCGGCATGACCGAACGGGTCATCGGCCTGACCATCGTCGCGGCGGGGACCTCGCTCCCCGAACTGGCGACCTCGATGGTGGCCGCCTACAAGAAGAACGCCGACATCGCCATCGGCAACATCGTCGGTTCGAACATCTTCAACATTTTCCTGATACTCGGCGTTTCGTCGGTCATCCGGCCGCTCCCCTTTTCGGGCGGCACGACGGTCGACCTGTCGGTGACGGCGCTCGCGTCGATGCTGCTGTTCGCGCTGGTCTATCGTCACCATGACCGGCGACTCGGAAAACGCGACGGCGCAGCCCTCTTCGCCTGCTATTGCCTCTATGTCTTTTTCCTGATGGCGGGATGACGCCATGAAGACAGTCACGCACGATCCGTCCCTCTACATCGCCGGCACCGGTAATGTCGGCGGCGCGCTGGCGCGGCACTTTGCGCGGCAGGGAGAAGAATGCGCCATCCTTCCGTCCGGCTGGGAGAACGACCCGCCCAAGAAGGGCTGCCTTTTTCTCGCTCTTCCCGACGGCGAGGTCGAACGGATCCTGCGCGAGGTCTACCCGAAAACTCCGGGCGGCCTGCGGATCATCCACTTCGCCGGCGGCATCGCCGTGCGGCGCGGCCGGATACATCTGCTCCATCCCTTCGCCTCGGTGACCCCCGGCACCGATCTGTCGCGCATCCTCTGTCTGTGGATCGGCAGGGACGATACCGATTTCCGCCGCTTTCTGACCGCCCACCGGTTCCGCTTCATTCACCGCAAAACGATGCCCGGTCCCGGCTACCATACCGCCGCGGTGCTCGCCGGGAACTTCTCCCAATATCTCTATACGGCGGCTCACGAACTGCTCCGGCGCGAAGGTTTCCCGGAGGAAGAATCGGGCGAACTGCTCGACCAGCTCGTGGCGACCTCGCTCGACGGCGTCCGCCGGCACGGTACGGCGGGCATCACCGGCCCCGCCGCGCGCGGCGACCGCGCCGTGATAGCGGCCGAGGCCGCGTTCCTTAAAGAGCTTTCGCCCGCACTTTCGAAGGCCTACCGGGAACTTTCCGAACTCATAGCACAGGCGGTCCGCGATGGCGAAATTCTCTCCTGACCCGCTGCTCGACGCCTTTGTCGAGAAGGTCTATCTGCGGCTCGTCGCCGAACTGATGACCCCGCTCCCCGAAAGTTTCAAGGAACTCCCCTACGGCGTCTCGTTCCGCGTCATCCTGCCGGGGGAAAAGGAATTCCCCGTCGCCCTCTACCATTCAGAAAAGAAAGGGCTCAGCATCGTCACCCCGAATGAACGGTTGCGCCGCCTCATTCTCGGCCTCCTCGCCCCCGACGCGCTCGCCGGTTGCGACGAAGCGGGCAAGGGGGACATCTTCGGGCCGCTGGTCGCCGCCTCATTCTACCTGTGCGACGCCTCGCAGGGGGCGCTCGGACTGGGAGTGCGCGACAGCAAAAAGATGAGCGACGGCGAGGTGCTCGCCGCGGCCGACGAACTGAACCGCACCTACCGCCGCTGGTTCGAAGTGGTCCGCATCATGCCGAAACGCTACAACGAACTCTACGCCGACTTCAAAAAGAAGGGGCGGACGCTCAACCATCTCCTCGCGTGGGCCCACAGTAAGGCGCTGGGCGGTCTGGCCGAGCGGCACCCCGATATGAAAAAAGTGCTCGTCGATCAGTTCAGCGACGCCCCGGCGCTCGTCGCCACCATCCGCGCCGCCGCCCCCAACGCCAAAGTCGAATTCCGGACGCGGGCCGAGGCGCATCCCGCCGTCGCCCTCGCCTCGGTCATCGCGCGGGCCGATTACCTGCGATCGCTCAAACGCCTCTCGGAAGAGACGCTCGGCGGCGCCTTCACCCTCAAAAGCGGCTCCGGGGCCGACGCCGATATCCTCATCGCCGCCATCGGAGCGCGCCTCGGGACCGATATCTTCGCCGAGCTGGCAAAACTTCATTTCGCCAACTTTTCGCGGGAGCGCTGAGATGCCCGACCAGAACGCCATCCGCGAGATGTTCCGCCCGCGACCGTCGAGCCTGACCATCTGTCACGACATCATGCGGTTCCGGGTCCGCGAGATACTGCTGGTCGCGTCGGTCTACGACGCCTACATCATCGAACGCGAAGGTCAGCTCATGGAGCAGATCTACGGCGAATACTACCAACTCAACCTTTCGACCGCGCCGCGCGTCACCGCGGTCCATTCGGCCGACGAGGCGACCACCGCGCTGCGCGACCGCCGCTACGATATGGTCATCATCATGACGGGGCTCGACCGCCGGATGCCGCTGGAACTTTCGGAACATATCCGCAGCGCCGTTCCCGAACTGCCGGTATTGCTGCTGTTCAACAACAACAGCGACATCGGCATGTACGCCTACACCGCCGACGAACTGCGGCATGTCGATCGCGTATTCGTCTGGAACGGCGATCCCGCCATTTTCCTCGCGATGATAAAATCGGTCGAAGATCTCCGCAACGTCGCCGAGGACACCCGTATCGCGGCGACCCGCGTGATACTGCTTGTCGAAGATTCGGTCCGCTACTATTCCCGTTATCTGCCGGGACTCTACCGCGTGCTGATGCAGGACATGCAGAAACTCATCGCCGGCGAGGACATCGACGCCCGCTTCAAGATACTGCGGATGCGCGCCCGCCCCAAGGTGCTCATCGCCACCTCGTGGGAGGAGGGCAGCGCCCTCTATGCCCGCTACCGCGACTATATCCTCTGCGTCATATCGGATGTCGAATTCCCGCGCGGCGGAAAACTGGAACCGGCCGCCGGGATCGAACTGGCGAGACTGCTCCGGTCGCAGGGCGAGGTCCCGGTACTGCTCCAGTCGACCGACGAGGCGAACGCCCCGAAGGCACAGGAGGCGGGGGCGCGCTTCATCAACAAGAATTCCAAGACGCTCCTCAAGGAACTCCACCGCTTCTTCGAGGAGGAACTCGGCTTCGGCAGTTTCGTTTTCCGCGACGCGCAGGGGCGCAAACTCATCGAAGCGCGCTACATGGCCGAGTTCGAGGCGCTCATCGCCACCATTCCCGACGAATCGATACTCTACCACGCCGCGCGGCACAATTTCTCGCAGTGGTTCATGGCCAAGGGCGAGGTTGCCACCGCCATCGCCCTGCGCAAACTCACCATCGACCAGTTCTCCGACGGGGTCGCCGGCATCCGCCGGATGCTCGCCGCGATACTCGCCGCCAAACGGGGTGAACGGACCCGGGAGTCGATGGCGAACTATTCCGAATCGCTCCTCGCCGAGCGGTTCTTCTTCATGCGGCTCGCGAGCGGTTCTGTGGGCGGCAAAGGGCGCGGCCTCTCCTTCATCGAACATGTCCTCCACCGCGCCGGGCTCGACAGCGCCGTCCCCGGACTCAATATCCGCCTGCCGCGCACCGCCATCATCGGCACCGACGAATTCCACCTGTTCGTCGACGGCATCGGCCACCAGCGGGTGCTCCAGATGGGCGACGCCGACGGCGTCAAATCGCTCTTTCTGCGGACCCCTCTGTCGCTTTCGATCCGCCAGCGACTGCGTACGCTCCTCGGCAAGGTGACCGGGCCGCTCGCGGTCCGTTCGTCGGGGCTGTTCGAAGATTCGCTCTCGCAACCCTTCGCCGGCATCTACGAGACCTACTTCCTCCCCAACAGCCACCCCGATATCGAGGTGCGCCTGCGCCAGCTGGAGGACGCGATACGGCTCGTCTTCGCGTCGGTCTATTCGCCGCTCGCCCGCTCCTACTTCGACTCGGTACAGTACGAGATGGAGGAGGAGAAGATGGCGGTGATCGTTCAGGAACTGGTCGGCCGGCGGCGCGGCGACCGTTTCTACCCGCATATCTCGGGCGTGGCGCAGTCCTACAACTACTACCCCTTCGCCAAGATGAAACCCGATGACGGGATCGCGCTCCTCGCGGTCGGTCTGGGCAAGGCGGTGGTCGACGGCGAACAGGTGTTCCGTTTCTGCCCGCGCTACCCCAAGGCGCGCAACCAGTCGCTGAAAGATATGCTGACCGCCTCCCAGCGCTATTTCTACGCGCTCGATATGCAGAAAGGCGATGTCGACCTCATCGACGGCGAGATGGCGACGCTGGTCCGCCCCGAGATCGCGGAGGCCGAAAAGGACGGCGTGCTCGACATGTGCGTCTCTACCTACGACGGCGCGCAGAACATGAAAAAACCGGGACTCCACACCATGGGACCGCGCATCGTCGACTTCTCCTACATCCTCGAATATAAGCAGTTGCCGCTCGCCGCCGCCATCCAGACGACGCTCGACATCATGAAGCACGCCCTCGGGACGCCGGTGGAGATAGAGTTCGCCGTCGACCTCGACGCGGCCGACAACGGCGATCCGACGCTCTATCTGTTACAGGTCAAACCGCTCGTGCGCAACGCCGCCGATCACCATATCGACCCGGCGACGCTCGACCGCTCCAACCTGTTCCTCTACACCACCAAAGGAATGGGCAACGGCATCATCGAGGATGTCACCGACATCGTCTATATCAGCCCCGACCGCTTCGACCGTGTGAAGACCGAGGCGATGGCGGCCGAGATCGCGGCGCTCAATAAAGCGCTCAAGGGGGAGAACCGGCGCTACATTCTCATTGGGCCGGGGCGCTGGGGCTCGTCGGACCGGTTCCTCGGCGTGCCGGTCGACTGGTCGGCGATATCGCAGACCCGCGTCATCGTCGAGGCGGGGCTCACCGATTTTTCGATAGACGCATCGCTCGGTTCGCACTTCTTCCACAATATCACCTCGATGAATATCGGCTATTTCACGGTGGGAGCGCACTCGGAAGAGGATAGGATAGATTGGGACTGGCTCGCGACACTCCCGCTCATCGCCGAAAAACAGTTCGCCCGTCATGTACGCGCTGAAAAACCGCTCGTTATCCGGATGGACGGTCAGTCGGGCATCGCCTGCATCGCGAAACCGAAAGATTAAAACAGGGCGCGATGAATCGCCGCCCCTACAACCCCGCAACTCTCAACAGTCGCCATCGGCGACGTTCAACTCCTGCTCAACAGGGCGAACGCCGTTCGCCCCTACACCATATCCTTATACCACAGGCAGACGGCAGCGAAGGCGGTGGCGGCGTGGACCACTTTCGCCTCGACCCCCTTGCTGTGGACGGTGAATTTTTTGATGCCGCGCATCTCCATCGCCTCTTCGGCCATCTCGCGGACCTTGGCCTCGACATATTCGAGCGGGGCGTGGTTGTGGTGCTCCATGATGACGCCGTTCAAAGACCGGTCATCCGGTATCGCTATCGCCACGGCGGCCGATATCGTTTCGCCCGGTTCGGTCGAGGTGATCGCGGCGTAGGCGAGCGGCAGGAAGCTGCCGGGAGGAATGGCGACCGGCTTCACTTCGGTGGAGCGCGGCGGCAGGATGCTGCTCATCTTTATCAGATTGGTGTTGCCTATCCCCGCTCTGATGAGCGCGCCGTCGAACGAGGTGAGCTCGGTCTTTCCTTCGCTCGCCCCGGCACAGAAGAAGTGTATGTCGGGAATGTTTCTTACATCAACCATCGTCCATCCTCCATCAGAAAGGTCGTCGCACCGATAGTATCCATGAACGGGAGAGAGTCAAAAGTTTTGTGGTTGGGGGTCGGCTGAAACGGTCGGACATGAAATCACTCTGCGCAACGGAAACCGATGCTAACGCTACTGCTGCTGTGCGGAAAGCTGCCATCGCGGGCGGATGTGCGTAGCCTCTCGCCGTATCCATTATTCGCCGAGCCACGCATTACGCGATAAAGGCCCGTTTCTGGCCCCGCAGGGTCATTTATAGGCGTCGTTTCGTAGTAAGTTTTGCCGTACCAATCGTTCATCCATTCCCACACATTGCCTACCATGTCGTAGAGGCCATAGGGACTTTTGCCTGCCTCTTTACTGCCGACCGGCAGTGTATGGCCATGACCGCAACCGTCGCCACCGGCATTCGAGTCATGCATTACCGCGTAATCGCATGATACGGTCGGTTCGTTGCCCCACGGGTATTTGCGACCATCGGTGCCTCTGGCCGCCTTTTCCCATTCGGCCTCTGTGGGAAGCCGCTGGCCGAGATATGCGCAATAGGCCTGTGCCCCATACCATGTGACGCATTGCATCGGATGTTTTTCTTTGCCGGACGCACCGAGGTTACAATATTCAGAATCTGCGTTGGTGTAGTAATGGTAATACTCGCCACTGTTGTTGCACGCTCCATTGGCAACGCACTTTTTATACTCACTGGCTGTCACTTCATACTTGCCTATCTTATAAGCAGAAAGGGTCACCGCGTGATAGGGATGTTCGTTGGCAAGGCATTCGGCATCCTCCACCTCGTTGCACCCCATCATGAACTCGCCTGCTGGAATTTCAATCATGGCTCCTATATCGTCCGGCCCATCGGGGGAATCGTTGCAGGAAACGAGCAACATCATAATCGCAAGGAGAATCAAGATGTTCCGCATGAAAACCTCCCGCCGAAGATGCCGCAGTCTAACCGAAACCGACTGTCAGTTCAAGAAAACCGCTATACCTTATATATATATATAATGAAAGAGGGCGTTCCGTTGGAGCGCCCCTACTGGCCGGTTCCGTGACAATGCTTGAATTTGAGCGGCCTACCGTCCGGCCCCTTCTTGCCGCAGGGACACGGATCGTTCCGCCCCACCCCCGCAAAGGTGATGCGGTTCGCCTCCGCGACATAATCAATATGCTCGACCGAGGGGATACGGAAACTCATCCAAGTCTGCCCCTGCGCGTTCGTGATGGAAAAATCGCCCTGCCGGATGATATCCATGCCGATGATCGCGCCAAAATATCCTCCGATATCGGGCCAGTCGCTGACCAGAACGCCGATGATACTGACCTTATTCGGCAATACGATATTCACC
>CALMRE010000174.1 GCA_937871295.1 uncultured bacterium
TTGCCGATGCCGATGTCATCGACCCCGATTGTCCACCGCTTATCAGTGCGCCTTTTCCATATTATAAGCAAGACGGCACCATTCACTTCTGCCGCAAATGCGACACACCGACCGAGAAAGACCCTCAATGTGTTCAGAACCTCTGGAAAGAGGCGAATCTGAAATTATCAACCGACTATCCAGAATACGACTGTTATCCTTATCCCTGCGACATGCCGAACCTGAAGGCAAGGACTATGGAAGAATATTATGCCGAACATCCGGACGCGCCGCCTTATGTTCCGATGCATTCGTGTGATTCGATACTGATTCCTGAAGGCTGGGCCTTTGATGGATCACATGGAGCGATAAAACATTGGAATCTGAGCGGAGGAAAGGCAGGATTTATTCTGGATGGAAGTAATATCTATGTAGGATCCTATCCCGCCGACTATAAGGTGTTTTTGTTTGATTTACAGACAAAATCTTACCGGGCGCAGGGACTGTCGTTCGCGCACGGGATGACGTGGTACAAAGGTGCGGCGCTCACGATATTCGGCGATGCGAGAAAAACCGGCGTTACCCCCCGCTATCTCGGTTATTTCACCGAAGATGGCACCTACCGGGTGGTCTACAACAAACCGATATATTTAGTCGGTTATACCCCGGCAATGAACGACAAGTGGGTTCATGCGAACATTCAGGAGAGCGAGACGGGAAAAGCGGTGACCATGTACGCCAAAGTCGGCGAATGGAAATGGACGACCCTAACCACTGAAACGAATCGTCATCCCAGTTTACAGGGCGATTATTTGAGCGTCCACACCTATGACGGCTCGGTCTATCACGGCTATGTCTGCGACCTTTCAAAGTATCCGACCGGCCGTTCGCAGTGTTATCATGTGAACCGGGAGAATGAAGGTTTTGTGTTAAATATCCAATTCGACGAGGAGAATCCCAAACGGTTCGTCTACACCTCTCAAGGATTCGGAAGGATGGCTATGGTTCTGGTTGAAATGGACGATGACCAAGCCAAATGGAAATACACAGACATTCTCACCGACAGTCAAGGGCAACCCGATGTGGCCAACCTCTACACTTACTACATCGAACAGTTCCGGGGCGATGTCATCCTCTATCATGAATCGGGCAGTGTCGGCGCCGATATTGCATCTCTCGCCTGTTACTTCCGGTTGGACACTAAGAAGAAATATTGTATGAAAAAGATGGAAAACGAGATACAACACACAGAATCGGGAACCATTATGTATGTATATGGCGACGCCGAATTCGAGGGAGAGTGGTTCCTATATCAGAAGATCAACAGCACTCCTTTCATCCTACGCGATATGAAGTGTTACTGCGAAAAAGAAGGCGTCTGTCCATTCGAAGGGCTGAAGAAATGAAAAATATAACCGACGGAGAAAATACATGATCAAGTATGGTGCCATCATCGCCTGCCTGCTCCTCATCGCCTGCTCATCATCGACCGATCCGGCGACCGACGACATGACCACCCCCGACGAAACCACCCCGACCGACAAGGATCAGGTGCTCCCCGACACCACGGATGGGGAAAAGGACGAAAGCGACCTAAAGGACGAAAGGGACGAGATACTGTCGGACGAGGATCTGCTGCTGTCCGATGATACTGCCACCGATGCGGACGAACTTTTGTCGGATGATCAGTCGGAACCGTCGGATCAGTCGGACGATCTATTGTCCGACGACGATGTTTCGCAGTGTACGAGCATCCCGGAGCCCGACCCGGCGGCCGCCGACCCGCTCCCCACCTTTTATAATGGCAAGGTCGAAACGGTCACCAACAACGGCTTCACCGACCACTACCTCTACAGCAACGCGAGCGACTACCTGAAGGTCGGCATCCGCGAGAACTGGGGCGCCAGCATCGTCTTCTTCGGCATGGCCGCCAACGCCGCCTCCAATGTCATCGACGCCAACGACACCGGCCGCGAGGTGCAGGTCGCCTTC